>CAZFPG010000010.1:0-21405 GCA_964521055.1 uncultured Marinobacter sp. | reverse complement strand
TACGCTCCGGTGAGGTAGCACCTGAAGCTGTTGAGGTTCTGGCCTGCAGCGACTACGACAACCTGGATTCGGCCATCGTTGACTACCTCAACCGCTCCGGCGTTGAAGAGGTTCAGGACGTGTGCCTTGCGGTGGCATCGCCGGTGCACGGTACACAGGTGCGGATGACCAACAACCACTGGCGATTTGACAGTGAGGAAGTTCGCAGGCGGTTTGGCTGGGGCGCGTTCAAGGTTATCAATGACTTTACCGCCATGGCCCTGGGGGTGCCCCACGTCAGTGCTGACAAGCTGATCCATGTGTGCGGCGGGCCTGGTGATGCGCGCCGCCCGAGATTGGTGATAGGCCCGGGTACGGGCCTGGGTGTGTCCGGCCTGGTGCCGTTGCAGAATGGCTGGGTGCCGCTGATGACCGAGGGTGGTCATGTGGACTTCGCCCCCACCGACGACACGGAAATGGCTGTTCTGCGGATACTCAAGGCCCGCTTCGGCCGTGTGTCCGTGGAGCGTATCCTGTGTGGCCAGGGGATGCTGAACCTTTACCAGGCTCATGCCGAAATACAGGGCGTGGCTGCCCCCCTGGATGCGCCGGAGAAGATAACCGCCGCTGCGCTGAACCATTCCGACCCGCTTGCGCGCCAGACCCTGCGACATTTCTGTGAAATTCTAGGCCGTGTTGCCGGAAACGGAGTGTTGACCCTGGGAGGCACCGGCGGGGTTTATCTCTGTGGAGGCATTCTCCCGCGATTCATCGATTTCTTCCTGGAGAGCCCGTTCCAGAAAGGTTTCGAGGACAAGGGGCGGATGCGGCCACTGCTGGAATCCACACCGGTCTATGTGGTTATGGAAGGTTACACCGGCCTGCTTGGGGCGGCTGAAGCGCTGGCCAACCCGGAAGTCTGATTCAGCCCGCGCCCAGGCTTACAGATAGTGGACAAGTTCGTCCTTGTCAAAGCGGTACTGGCGGTTGTAAATGCCCTTGTCCAGAACGTTTGCCGACCGCCAGTACCATGGTGACCAGCCCCGATCGCCAGGGTTTGAGTGGTTTATTTGTGGGTGATGAAAACAGGCTTTAAGGTTACGGTAGCTAGTTGTTTATGCAATGACCTTTTCTTCAGGAGTCGTTGGCAAAAATGTCCAGTATTGAATCCCGGCTACCTTTTGAGGAGCTGGTGGCACAGGTGCGCCAGTGCAGAATTTGTGAGCCAGAGCTCCCTTTGGGACCCCGGCCAATTATCCAGATTTCCCGATCTGCCCGTATTCTGGTAGTGGGACAGGCGCCCGGTCGCCGGGTCCATGAAACCGGCCTGCCGTTCAATGACCCTAGCGGTGACCGGCTGCGGAACTGGATGGGTATAGACCGAGATACCTTCTACGACGAGAACCAACTGGCCATCCTTCCCATGGGGTTCTGCTACCCCGGTACCGGGACATCCGGTGACCTGCCGCCACGCCCGGAATGCGCGCCGGCCTGGCGCGACCTGCTGCTCGAACGTCTTGAGCATATAGAGCTGACGCTGGCTATCGGCCAGTACGCCCACGCCTGGCACCTGCCCGGAGGCAAGGTATCGGTCACCGAGCGGGTAAGACGTTGGCGGGAGAGGTGGCCGGAAATGCTGCCGCTGCCGCATCCCAGCCCGAGAAACAATCTGTGGTTACGACGTAACCCCTGGTTTGAAGAGGAAGTGATTCCCGAGTTGCGGCAACGAGTCGCGGCCATCCTCGGGCGGTAAATCCTGTTACCGCCCGGACTGGATCAGCGGGCTTCTTCTTCTTCTTCCCAGCGTGAAAGCAGGTCTTCATAGCGGATGGTTTTTCCCGGCGGTTTCTCGTTGTCCAGCTTTGGTTTTGGCGCGCCAGGCTGGGCCAGCCACCAGTCGCGCCCTTTTGCCTCGCTGTCGGGAGTTATGCGGGGGGCGCAGTTATTTACCGAGAAGTTTCTTTCCATAACCGCCATCGCCCTGTCCTGACTCTCGGCCAGCTTGTCCATGGCCTGCTGGGCGGTACGTTCCCCGGACATGGCGTCAGCAATGTTCGGCCACCAGAGTTTCGCCAGCTTGGGGTAGTCTGCGATGTTCACGCCGGTGGGTGTCCAGGCTTCCCGGGCAGGGCTGCGATAGAACTCAACCAGGCCTCCGAGCTCGGCGCTCTTTTCCAGCATTTCCGGTGAATTAAGATCCGATTCCCGGATGGGGGTCAGCCCCACCAGGGTTTTCTGCAGCGACACAGACCTGGAAACGGTGAACTGGGCGTAGAGCCATGCGGCTTTCTGGCGGCGCTCACCCATAACCCGCGGGATCGTCCAGGCTCCCACGTCCTGGTAACCCAGCTTCATGCCGTCGGACCAGTAGGCGCCGTAAGGGGAGGGTGCCATCCGCCATTTGGGGGTGCCGTCCTCATTAACCACTGGCAGCCCCGGTTTTGTCATATCAGACGTAAAGGCGGTGTACCAGAAAATCTGTTGGGCGATCTGCCCCTGGGCCGGTACCGGCCCGGCCTCGGAGAAGTTCATGCCGGGTGCTTCCGGCGGTGCGTAGCTCTTGAGCCAGTCTATATACTTTTGCAGTGCGTAGACCGCGGCGGGGCCATTGGTTGCGCCGCCTCTGTCGACGGACGATCCTACGGGGTGGCACTCCTCCATCCGGATGCCCCATTCGTCTACTGGCAGGCCGTTGGGCAGGCCGGGATCCCCCGCGCCCGCCATAGACAGCCAGGCGTCTGTGAACCGCCACCCCAGGGACGGATCGCGCTTGCCGTAGTCCATGTGCCCGTATACCCGCTCGCCATCAATCTCCTTCACATAAACCGTAAAGAACTCGGCTATGTCTTCATACGCGGACCAGTTCAGTGGCACGCCCAGCTCATAGCCGTACCGCTCACGGAACTTCGCCCGCAATTCAGGACGCTGGAACCAGTCATGGCGGAACCAGTAAAGGTTGGCAAACTGTTGATCGGGTAGCTGGTAAAGCTTGCCATCCGGCCCGGTGACGAAGCTCAGGCCGATAAAGTCATCCAGGTCCAGGGTTGGCAGGGTATAGGCCTTTCCTTCTCCCTCCATGTAATCACTGAGCGCCAGCGCCCATCCGGTACGGGAGTGTGTGCCTATCAGGTCCGAATCGTTGACGAAAGCATCGTACCGACCTTTTGCGGCCATGATTCGCTGCAGGTTGACCTGCCGGATGACCTCGCCTTCCGGCTTCAGGTCGTGAGTGACTTCAATCCCGGTAATCTCCGAGAACGCCTGTGCCAGCACATCGGATTCATAGCGATGGGTGGCCAGGTCCTCTGACAATACAGAGATCTCAAGGCCCTCAAGAGGCTCGGCTGCCCTGGCGAACCAGGCGAGCTCCTCTGCCTGCTCTTCGGGCGAGAGGGTGGAAGCCTTGAAATGCTCTGCAATCCACCGCTCGATAACCTGTTGGCGCGCTTCCGGCAGCGCGTTGAAAGTGTCGGATCCGTGACTGACAGCGTTGAAGAAAAACAGACAGAAAATCCCAGCGACAACCGGACAATTCTTCATGTGACACCTTTCTTGTTGTTTGTTTACCTACATAAACGAGACTAATGTTCGCTACGTGGTTCGTCAACGAAAATATGCCATCATTTCTGTATCAGGATATATGTATTTAAAAACAGTATGTTATAGATTTTTTCGTCAAAACTGTGCAATTATTTTGTAACAAAGTCGAAAAAATTATGTTCTAAAACTTTCCATTTTTTCTCTCTCACGCTAAATTTGTGGTGTCTCGAAAACAGAAAACGGTCGCAGACCGCCATAAATGTTCGGGATGACAGTGTCCGTCGAACCGGAAAATCGTCTTAACTAGCTGATAAAAGGCGTAAATCCGGCTGCCAACGAGAGACAGAAAAGATGGGCCAGAAAATCTCAAACAATAATAGGAAGCTATCATGATCGAAAACAACAAATGTTCGAACGTAAAATCTTTCAGGGTATCTGCGCTGGCCGCCAGTGTTGCGATGCTTGCCGGAGCCTTTGCGGCGCCGGTTGCTGCGGAGGCTACATTCGAGTCCGATAATGGCTGGAAGGCAGGCTTCAACGGCCATATTCCGATCTTCGCCGTGCTCGGCAGCTATGATGATCCGACCGATGAAGACTCCTTCACCATAACAACCGGCTTTAATCCCGCCACCCTGCAAACCAACATCTATGCGCCTACCCAGAATGGGCTGGAAGTATCCGGTCATTTCCAGATGAACGCCGACATTGCCCCTGGTGACGCCGATGCGAACTTCCGCAGCCGGGTTTCGGAAATTGCAGTCGCCGGTGACTTCGGCACCGTCAACATTGGTAAGGGCTTCGGCATCTTCGGTGTTCCGGCTATCGGTGATAACGGAAGCGCTCTGGGTGTTGGCCTGATCGGTGGTCCCGACCAGGTTGCTGCAACGGCGGGCCGTATCGGAAACGGCTACTTTTACGCCAACTTCACGCCTCGTGTGATGTACACATCCAACAACCTGAGCGGTCTGCAGTTCAAAGTGGGTGTGTTCAGCCCCTCAAAGGTTGATGGTGTAGCAGACGCCGAGTACACCACGCCTCGTATCGAGGGCAACGTGGTCTACTCCGCGGATATGTTCTCCCTGTGGTCCAGTGCCTTTACCCAGGACGTGGATTCGAAAACAGGAACATTTGACGACTACACCATGTCAGGCATCGATTTCGGTGGTTCCATATCGGTTGGTGACCTGAATGTCAGGGGCAACTACTCTGTGACGTCAGGTACTGGCAACGGCGTATTCGCCGCGCGCCTCGACCCGAACGAGGAAGATGCCAGCCAGTGGTATGTCGAGACCACCTACAAGATCAACCGCACCACCCTGGGTGCCAGCTATGGCGAAGGCGAGGACGACATCAACTCGAGCGATAACGACACAGATCTGACCATGATCTTTGCCCGTTACGCTGCGACGGATGCACTGACCCTGATGGCCGAGTACACCACTCTGGGCACAGAGGGTGGCCAGGGCGAATACGATGCCTTCATCGTAGGCTCACAGCTTACTTTCTAAGGGGCATGGATACCTTCCTCCCTCACGGGAGGAAGGCGTCAACCAGAAAGCCGGGCGTCGAAAGGCCCCCGGCTTTTTGTATTCAAGCTCCGCTTCCCTTTGAAAAACCGCATAGTCAGACCGGGCATGGGGTGGGGGTACCTTTTCTGACGGGAAAAGGTGTCCGAGCAAAGCGAGTTCTTTTCCCACAAGAAAAGGTACCCCCACCCCGTGCCCAGCCCCCGAAGCCTGAAGCTTGAAGTCTGGCGTTCACCGGAGCCTGGTCCGGCACAGGCTTTGTAGATTGCATCCATAAAAAAGCTCCGGGCGGTAGAACCGGCCGGAGCAAATGCCTGAGAGAGTGATTCAGGCACTGTGGTGGAGAGCAACAGTCTGTGGTTGCGGGGTTGCCTGAGCGGACAGATACCGGTCCAGCTCACGGACATCTTCTTCAGTGGCATATAGCCCCTGCTTGGTGCGGCGCCAGAGAATGTCCTCCGACGTCATCGCCCATTCGTGTTTGATCAGGTAGTCCACTTCCCGTTCATAGAGAGTGCCGGCATACCGGTAACCCAGGTCCTGAACAGATTTGGCGTCGTTCAGAATGTAATAGGCGTTGGTTCCGTAGGTGCGCACATACCGGCTGCAGACAGCCTCTGGAAGCCATGGGTAGTCCGCTGATATGCGAGCTTCAAGGGTTTCGTGATTTTCAAAGTCACCGCCAGGCAGGATGGCTTTCTTGGTCCAGGGCCCCTGGGCGTGCGGGAAGAACTGGCACAGCTTGTCCGTGGCGGCTTCCGCAAGCTTGCGGTAGGTGGTGATTTTGCCACCGAACACGGAAATGACCGGAGCCTTGCCTTTCTCTTTGCTCACTTCAAAGGAGTAATCGCGGGAGGCCTTCTTGGCATCCCCCTCTTCATCATCCATCAGCGGACGAACACCGGAATAGGACCAGACAACGTCACTTTCACTCAACTGACGCTTGAAGTGGGAATTGACGATGTCCAGCAGGTACTCGGTTTCTTCCGGCGAAATCTTCGCTTTCTTCGGGTCACCCTCGTAATCCACGTCGGTAGTGCCGACCAGGGAAAACTCATCCTCATAGGGAATCACGAAAACGATACGCTCGTCCTCGTTCTGGAGGATGTAGGCTTCGGTCTCGCGGTTAAGCCGGGGAACCACAATGTGGCTGCCCTTGACCATGCGTATGGTTTTTGGCGCCTTCATGGCGAGGCTCTCGCTGAACAGGCGGCTTACCCAGGGGCCTGAGGCGTTAACAATCACCTTTGCCGATACGTGGTGGATGCTGTTGTCGTTCATATCCTGAAGCGAAACGTCCCAGGAATTCTCGCCTCGCTCTGCATTGATGCACTTGGTTCTGGTCAGGATGGTAGCGCCGCATTCCTGTGCTTTCTTTGCGGTGAGCACCACCAGGCGGGCGTCATCCACCCAGCCGTCGGAATACTCGAACCCTTTGGTGATGTCGGACTTAAGCGGATCTTTCTCGTCGAACCTGATGGACCGAGACCCTGGCAGAACTTCCCGCTTGGCAAGATGGTCGTAAAGGAACAGTCCCATCCTGATCATCCAGGCAGGGCGAAGGTGAGGGCGGTGGGGTAAGCGAAAGCGCATTGGCCACATGATATGAGGGGAGTTCCGCAACAGCGACTCCCGCTCTGCCAGTGCTTCACGAACCAACCGGAACTCGTAGTGCTCCAGGTAGCGCAAGCCACCATGGATCAGCTTGCTGCTGTTGGAGGACGTTGCCGAGGCGAGGTCATTCATTTCACATAGCAACACCTTGAGACCCCGGCCCGCAGCATCCATTGCGATCCCCGTTCCGTTAACGCCGCCGCCCACAACGACAACGTCAAATTTATTGTTCTCCTCGGTCATCTTGTGTCATCTCCTGACGCCAATGAAAGGACGCTTCCGGGCGCTCTTTCCGGTTTTTACAGAAACGTATTTCTATATTATGCGAAAGCAAAATATATTCGTAAAGGAAAATACAGAAAAAAAACGAAAAAATGTGCGCGAACGAGCAGGAGACTTGCAGAAGGGCCTTCAGAAAGCGAGAGCCTTAATCGGAGGGGAGATCAGACCAGGTGAAGTTCCACGTTGTTTTCCCGCAGTAGCTGGCGGATTTCAACGGGCGGTGGTTCGTCGGTAAATACATGGTCGGCCTGGGCGATACTGCCAAGGCGAACCATGGCGTTGCGGCCAAACTTGGAGTGGTCGGCGGCAAGGAGCACCTGGCCCGAATTCTCAATGATGGACTGCGCCACGCGGACTTCCCGGTAATCGAAATCAAGCAGTGAGCCATCGGTGTGGATGCCACTGATCCCTATGATCCCGAAGTCCATCTTGAACTGGTTGATAAAGTCCCGGGTGGCCTCGCCCACAATGCCACCGTCGCGATTCCGGACTTCACCGCCGGCGATGATGATATGGAAGTCTTCCCTGGCGGAGAGAATGGACGCGACGTGCAGGTTGTTGGTCACCACCTGAAGGTTGTTCTTCTCAAGCAATGCCTTGGCGATGGTCTCGGTAGTGGTGCCGATGTTGATGAACATGGAGGCGTTATCCGGAATCATCTCCACCAGGGCCTCAGCGATGCGTTCTTTCGCTTCCAGGTCCATGATCTTGCGAGCCTGGTAGGCGGTGTTCACCGTACTGGAGTCGATACCGGCGCCGCCGTGATGGCGGCGGAGTTTTTTCTGGCTGGCCAGCTCGTTCAGGTCCCGGCGAATGGTCTGTGGCGTGACTTTGAACTGATCCACCAACTGCTCCGTTGTCACGAAGCCGTTCTGCTGGATCAGCTCCATGATCAGATCCTGCCTGCGTCGCTGTGCCATTCAACCTCCTCCGGCATTCGGTTTTTCTGTAACGAACGAAATAGCGATTTGATATCCGTGTTCAGTTTAGAGTGTTTTGAGTCTTTGTGCAGCCTTTTTAGGGAGTTGTGGGGCTCGGGCGATTTCTTGCTCGTTAAAAGGGTTGGCTTTTGTTTTCAAAAAAGTAAAAATACGAAAAAATAAGAACACCCGAGGTAAAATAACCATGACTCAGTATATTCTTTCGATTGATCAGGGAACCACGAGCTCCCGCGCGATTCTTTTCAACCTGGACGGCACCATCCATGCCTCCAGCCAACAGGAATTCCCCCAGCATTTTCCCGCCAGTGGCTGGGTAGAACACGACCCCGAGGACATATGGCGCACCGTCAGGGAAGTCTGCGACGACGTCATGGACAAGGGCTGTGGCGAAAGCGACGAAGTGGTGGCTGTAGGAATAACGAACCAGAGAGAGACCACTGTGCTCTGGGACCGCGCCACCGGTGAGACTGTGTATCCGGCCATCGTCTGGCAGGACCGCAGGACCGCTGACTGGTGTGAATCCCTCAAGAAACAGAGTCTGGAACCGTCGGTCAACAACAAGACAGGCCTGCTGATAGACCCCTATTTTTCGGCGACGAAAATACGCTGGGTGCTCGATAATGTGCCCGGTGCCAGACAGCGGGCCGACAAAGGGGAGTTGGCGTTTGGCACCATCGACAGTTTCCTGCTCTGGCGACTGACTGGCGGTAAAGTGCACCGTACCGATGCAACCAACGCCAGCCGCACCATGCTGTTCAATATCCACAGGCAGGAGTGGGACCAGGAGCTGCTGGATCTTTTCGGCATTCCGGAATCCCTGCTTCCCGAGGTTATGGATTCATCCGCGGACTTCGGCCAGATTGTGGGTAACGGTAGGCTGGATGGAGCCTCGGTTATGGGCATTGCCGGCGACCAGCAGGCGGCGCTGTTCGGGCAGACCTGTTTTGAGACCGGCATGGCGAAAAGCACCTATGGTACCGGCTGTTTTCTGATGCTGAATACCGGAGACAAAGCCCTGACCTCGGAGCACCGGTTATTGACTACCGTCGCGTACCGCCTGAACGGCAAGCCGGTCTATGCGCTGGAGGGCAGTATCTTTATTGCCGGCGCCGCTGTTCAATGGTTGCGGGATGGCCTGCAGTTGATCAGGGATGCCTGCGAGACGGAACCACTGGCAGAGGGTACGCCGGTCGATCACGGAGTCTACCTTGTGCCCGCGTTTACAGGATTGGGCGCGCCCTATTGGGACCCCAACGCCCGCGGTGCAATCTTCGGACTGACCAGGGATACTGGCATCAAGGAAATTGTCACTGCTGGTTTGCAATCGGTCTGTTATCAGACCAAGGATCTTCAGAAAGCGATGCAGAAGGATGGCTTGCGGCCGATTGCGTTGCGGGTTGATGGCGGTATGGTGGCTAACAACTGGGTTCTTCAGTTTCTGGCCGACATACTCGGCGCAACGGTGGACCGCCCGAAAATGGTGGAAACCACGGCGCTGGGGGCTGCTTACCTGGCCGGGCTTCAGGCTGGGGTGTTTGAGTCACTCGAAGCGCTCCAGGAGGCGTGGCAGTGTGATCGGCGGTTCGAGCCGGAAATGAGCAAAGAAAAACGGGACAAATTATATGCCGGCTGGTGCTCCGCCGTGGCGAAGCTGCAAAGCAGCCCCGAAAATCCCACGTAGCCTGGAGACTTCAGCCTGTAGAAAGCGGTCGGAGGTACTTGTAGACGGTGTTGCGGCTGACGCCCGCAGCCCTCGCCGTCCGTGAAATATTGCCGCCATTGGCCCGGTAGAGCCGTGGTAGCAATTCGCTGAGTGGCTCGGTCTGGATGCTGACCGGCTCGGCGGCGTCGGCGAAGAAGTCGTCTGGCAGGTGATCTTCCTCCATAAGCTCCCCGTCGGCCATGGCCATGCCTACCTTGAGGACGTGGACAAGCTGTCGCATGTTGCCGGGCCAGCGATGACGGGCCAGCAGATTAAGCATAGCCTCGCTCAGCGGTGGGCCGGGTTCCGTCTGCAACAGGCGCTGGTGCACAAACGTGATCAGCGCTTTTACGTCCGTTCTCTCCCTGAGGGCCGGAAGCTCCACATTGAGGCCGGCAATCCGGTAGTAAAGGTCCTGCCTGAAAAGGCCCCTTTGTATATCTTCCCGCAAGCTCCGGTTGGTCGCAGAGATCAGTTTGAGGTCTACAGGATGGCTCTCTGTGGACCCGAGGGGCGTCACCACCCTTTGTTGCAGTACCCGTAAAAGCCTGGACTGAAGCGTCAGAGGCATTTCGCCTATCTCGTCGAGAAACAGGGTGCCACCGTTTGCCTGCCGGATCAGGCCGATATATCCCTTGTTGTGAGCGCCGGTGAAGGCCCCCTTTTCATACCCGAATAGCTGCGATTCAGCGAGCTCGGAGGGGATCGCCGCACAGTTGACCGCAATCAGGGGGGCGGCGGCGCGGCTACTGTGGTAGTGCAGGCTTCGCACCAGGATTTCCTTACCGGAGCCGGTTTCACCATAGACAAGAATGGGAATGTCCTTTTCCATCATTTTCCGTGCCTGCCTCACCAGCCGTCGTACCCGGCTGTCACCGTGTTCCAGGTCTTCCGGCACGATCACGTCCCCGGGAATATCCTCTCCGCCGTAGCCACCTTGATTTTGCGGAAAGCTCCGCCTTTCCTTGTCTTTTTGCGCAACATTAGCTTCCGCAGGAAGTAGCAGCTGAGCAAAAATCTGGTAGTTACCGCTTGCCTGTAATCGGGTGGGTCTTTCGGTGGCAATCGAAGCGAGCTCCGCAAGGTCAAGGTCAAACACCTGGCGTACATGGTCGTTCAGGAGCCGGTCGCCCAACATGGTTCGTGCCCGACGGCTGGCAGCCAGAATGTCTCCTGCGGGCCCCAGCACAAGCAAACCGGCCCAGCTGCTATCGAGACTGGCGGCACTGGTGTTGAATTTGAGAATGTGGAAGGCGCCTTGATAAGTCTCGAAAATCAGACGATTCTCAATGCCATGAGACAGGAGTTTGACCATGCCCAGGGTGTAGTCGCCAGACATTTTTGTTGTTGAACAAAGGGCAAGGGCACCGGTTAGGCGACCATGTGCGTCGCAGATGGGAGTCGCGGAACCGGCGAGATGGTGGTGGCTCCTGTTGTAGTGCTGATCTCCGCGCACGTGGACGGCGTGGCGGCTTGCCAGGCTGGTACCGATTGCATTGGTTCCCGCTGATGCCTCGTTCCAGACGTTACCGGGGCGAAATCCGTCAAACGTGGCCATCGGCTGTTTCATGGGTTGCCAGGTCTGGAGGATGGCTCCATCGACGTCGGCCAGTACGACCAGGCACTGGGTATTATGCAGCATATTGTCGAAGTAGGGCAGGACTTCGTTTTCAGTAGCTACTAGCAGTTCAGCGTGCTGATTTCGCCTCGTTTCCAGGTCCTGCTTTGCAATCGTACCGAAGCCGGGAGGCTGGCTGGGTTGCTGTCCGAAATTCCTGCAGCGTGTCCATGATGCCTGGACCGGATCGGCCCTGGCATCTCCGGAAGCGTCGTTATTGCTGGATAAATGGTCCATGGCGGCAACCCTGCGGTGTTCGTTATAGGGAAAATAATGGGTTTCTCAGTGAAAAAAATGTGTTTACGAACACCAGAAGTATTATCGACCAAAACATCCTGGTCAATGTTCGTTTGCTACTGTGCACGAATGCGCACGGGCGCTATTCGCAGAAAGTATATTAACAATCTGAAATACCTAAGGAAAAATAAATAACAAGGAGGTGTTCACAGAAAAAAATCAAACTGAACACAATGAACATTATGAACACTGTATCTGCAAGTACCTGAAACGAAAGTCTCCTGTCGGAGCCCTTTATTACAGCGAACTGAAAAAAATTATTTTCGTATCTTTTCGTTTTGGCACAGCTCTTGTAGACTAACTCCAAGTCAAAACAACAACCGAAAGGGAAAAAGCATGTCTTTAACGCTGCAGAATGTATCGCGCGTTGTGGACGGAGAAACCTGGATATCAGACGTCACCATGACGCTGGAACCGGGTTCCTTTAACGTCCTCCTTGGCCGGACACTTGCCGGCAAGACAACCCTGATGCGCATTATGGCGGGTCTGGACAGGCCAACGAACGGCAAGATCCTGATGAACGATGTGGACGTGACCGGGGTTGCCGTCCAGAAACGCAACATCTCCATGGTGTATCAGCAGTTCATCAACTACCCGACCATGACTGTATTCGAAAACATCGCCTCGCCGCTGAGACTCGCCAAGCAAAGTCAGAAAGACATTGACCGGCGGGTTCGGGAAACCGCAGAGCTTCTGAAGATCGAGGCGCTGCTGGATCGCTTGCCGCTAGAGCTGTCTGGTGGTCAGCAGCAACGGGTTTCCATGGCCCGGGCACTGGTCAAGGATGCGGACGTGGTGCTCTTCGACGAGCCCCTGGTCAATCTGGATTACAAACTGCGGGAGGCTTTGCGCAGTGAGCTGAAGGATCTTTTCCAGGCGCGTAACTGTATTGCCGTCTATGCAACTACCGAGGCCCAGGAAGCGCTGGCGCTTGGCGGCGAAACTGCCGTACTGCACGAGGGGAGGCTGCTCCAGAAAGGTCCTACGCCGGAAGTGTATCACCACCCGCAGGATATCGAGACCGCAGAAATGTTCTCCGAGCCGCCCATCAATATTATGCCGGGTCGCGTCAGCGATAACGAAGTCAGCTTTGATGATCGGGTCCACTTCCAGCTCAACTCGGATCTGGATTCTCTCAAGCCGGGGAATTACGACTTTGGTGTCCGCCCCTCGCATATTGGTCTGGTGCCAAGGGCCGACGATGACCTGGAACTTCCGGTGACCGTGGACCTTGCTGAAATCAGTGGTTCGGAAACCTTCCTGCATGTGCACACCGAATCCTTCGAGCTGGTGCTGCACCTGCAAGGCATCTATCAGTACCGCCCTGACGAGCAGATCAAGGTGTACTTCCCCACCCACAAACTTTATGCGTTCGGGGCAGACGGTACGACCATTCTTGTACCCGGCCGGGCGGAGGGGCTCTGATATGGCTGAAATAACACTTAAAACACTGGCCCATTCCTACAGCAATAATCCTTCGGGACCGGAAGATTACGCGATCCGCAAGATGGAGCACGTGTGGGACCAGGGTGGCGCCTATGCATTGCTCGGGCCTTCAGGCTGTGGCAAATCCACGCTACTGAACATCATTTCCGGGCTGGTGACGCCCTCTGAAGGGGATGTGCTGTTTGACGGCAAGCGAATGAACGAACTGCCGCCGGAAAAACGCAACATCGCCCAGGTTTTCCAGTTCCCGGTGATCTACGACACCATGACGGTGTATGACAATCTGGCCTTCCCGCTGCGCAATCAGGGTGGCTTCTCGGAGGAAAAGATTCGTGAAAAGGTCCATGAGGTTGCTGACGTTCTCGAGCTATCCAGCGAGCTGTCGCGTAAGGCCAAAGGGCTTAGTGCGGACCAGAAGCAGAAAGTGTCCATGGGGCGCGGGCTGGTTCGTGAAGACGTTACAGCGATTCTGTTTGACGAACCTCTGACGGTTATCGATCCGCAGCTGAAATGGCGGTTGCGCCGAAAGCTCAAGCAGATCCACGAGCGTTTCGACATCACCATGGTCTATGTGACCCACGATCAGCTGGAGGCATCAACCTTCGCTGACAAGATTGCCCTGATGTACGAAGGGCAGATTGTCCAGTTCGGCACGCCGCAGGAACTGTTCGAGCGCCCGGCCCATACCTTCGTGGGCTATTTCATTGGTAGCCCCGGTATGAATTTCTTCGAGCCGCGACTCACGGAAGAAGGGTTGATGTTCAACGGCAAGCACATTCCTGTCAGTGAGCAGATTCTCGAAAAAATACGTCGCAGCGGCTCCGACAACATCAAGCTGGGTATTCGCCCCGAGTTCGTCACGCTTGGAGCGGACACTGGTGAACAACGCTACGAGGTGACTGTTACTGACGTTGAGGATCTGGGGACCTACCGGATGGTTGATGTGGAGTTCGGCGCCGTCACCGTGAAAGTGCGCATCCCTGAAGATCAGCCGGTTCCGCGCGAGGCGGCCAGTATTGGTTTCCCCGAACCCTGGCTGAAAGTGTATGTCGACGAGCGGCTAGTGGAGGCCGATCATGAATAAGATTGAAAACAATAAAGCATGGTTTTTTGTAATCCCGGTTTTCGTGGTTGTGGCCTTCTCGGCGATTATTCCGTTGATGACGGTGGTCAACTACTCGGTCCAGGATATCTTCGGATCCAATTCCGCGTTCTGGACCGGTACCGAGTGGTACAAGGAGATGCTCCGCGACCCGGACCTGCAGGCAGCCCTTTTGCGGCAGTTTGCATTCTCCTTTGCGATTCTCGCAATCGAAGTGCCGCTGGGAATTGGCATCGCGCTGCTGATGCCGAAGAAGGGCTGGGCAGCGTCAGCTGCACTGGTACTGGTGGCCATGCCGCTGCTGATACCGCTGAACGTGGTCGGCACTATCTGGCAGATCCTTGCCCGTACCGATATTGGTCTTCTGGGCTGGACCCTGAGCGGGCTGGGTATTGACTACAACATCAACGCCAACGCTGTAGATGCCTGGTTCACCATCATCCTTATGGACGTGTGGCACTGGACACCGTTGATCGCGCTGCTCAGCTACAGTGGCCTGCGGGCGATTCCGGAGGCGTATTACCAGGCTGCGCGCATTGACCGCGCTTCACGCTGGGCTATCTTCCGCTACATCCAGTTGCCCAAGCTTAGCAACGTGCTGGTAATTGGTGTTCTGCTGCGGTTCATGGACTCTTTCATGATCTATGCCGAACCGTTCGTACTGACCGGCGGTGGACCCGGAAGCTCAACAACCTTCCTGAGTCAGGCGCTGACCACCATGGCAGTGGGGCAGTTTGACCTGGGCCCGTCGGCTGCGTTCTCGATTATTTACTTCCTGATCATTCTTGCCGTCAGTTGGGTGTTCTACACCGCGATCATGAACGCGCAGAAAGACAAGTCAGCCCAACAATAAAATCAAGGGGACAGACGTGAAATCACGCATCGCATTTATCGTTTATGTAGTCTTGATGCTCCTGCCAATTTACTGGCTGGTGAATATGTCACTCAAGACCAACTCCGAGATTCTCGGCGCTCTCAGCTTCTGGCCGACCAATCTCACTTTTGATAACTACATCAAGATCCTGACCGATGACAGCTGGTACATGGGCTATGTGAACTCCATGACTTACGTGTTCATGAACATGGCCATCAGTCTGACGGTCGCTCTGCCGGCCGCCTATGCCTTCAGCCGCTACAAGTTCGTCGGTGACAAGCACCTGTTCTTCTGGCTGCTGACCAACAAGATGGCGCCGCCGGCGGTCTTCGCGCTGCCTTTCTTCCAGCTGTATTCCTCGGTGGGGCTGTTCGATACCCATATCGCCGTGGCGCTGGCGCATACCCTGTTCAATGTCGCCCTGGCGGTGTGGATTCTGGAAGGCTTCATGAGCGGTGTGCCCAAGGAAATCGACGAAACCGCCTATATCGACGGTTACAGCTTTCCGAAGTTCTTCGTGAAGATCTACATTCCGCTGATCCGCTCGGGCATTGGTGTGACCGCCTTCTTCCTGTTCATGTTCTCCTGGATCGAGCTGCTGCTGGCGAAAACCCTGACATCGACCGGAGCTCAGCCCATCCAGGCGATCATGACCCGCACGGCGGGGGCCTCGGGGATTGACTGGGGCACCCTGGCAGCCGCTGGCGTTCTTACCATCGTGCCGGGTATCGCCGTGGTCTATTTCGTTCGCAATCACATTGCCAAGGGCTTCGCCCTGGGCCGTACCTGAGGAGGCTTGTTATGAGCTGGATGCATTGGACCGGCCCGACGGCAGGATTCTTTATCTCGATTGCCCTGATTCTCACGGGCATGACCGTATGGCAGTACTTTTCGCCCTCTGTAGAGCGGAAAGGCTTCCTGCCGATCGCTACAACCCGTGGTGACCGGCTGTTCATTGGTCTTCTGACCAGTGCGTTTATTCATCTCGCGTTTATCGGGATGACTGAACTTCATGTTTTGGTAGCAACCGCAGTGTCTGTTGTCTGGATGATCATCCTGATGCGCTGGGGTTAATCCAAATAAAGGGACTTACCTTCTTGCAGGGACGCAAACAAAGCTGAATGAGGTCTGTATGAAAAACAAAAAACTCAATTACCTGTCGCTGACGATCTCAGGAGCACTCCTGGCATCATCCCAGGTATACGCGCAGGACTACAGGGCGGCGGCTGAAAAGGCTCTGGATGAGCATTTCCCCCGCTCCACCCTGAACAGGGAAGAGCAGCTCAAGGAGCTGGAGTGGTTCATCAAGGCGGCCGAGCCCTTCCGTGGCATGGAAATCAAAACGGTGGCTGAGGGCCTGACAACTCACACCTACGAAGCCGAAGTTCTGGCTGAGGTCTTCGAGGATATCACCGGCATCGAGGTTGAGCACAACATCATAGGTGAGGGTGATGTTGTGGATACCATGCAGACGCAGATGCAGTCCGACCGGAACATCTACGACGGCTACGTAAACGACTCGGACGCCATCGGTACTCACGTTCGCTATGGCAAGACCATCGCCATCTCGGATGCGATGGAAAATGAGTGGAAAGATTTCACTAACCCCGGCCTGGACCTGGACGATTTTATCGGTCTGCAGTACACCACCGGTCCTGACGGCAAGATCTATCAGCTGCCTGACCAGCAGTTCGCCAACCTCTACTGGTTCCGCGCTGACTGGTTCGATCGTGAAGACCTCCAGGAGCAGTTCAAGGAACGTTACGGGTATGACCTGGGCGTACCTCTTAATTGGTCTGCCTATGAGGACATTGCGGAATTCTTCAGTGTTCATGTGAAGGAAATTGATGGCGAGCGTGTCTATGGTCACATGGATTACGGTCGTCGCGATCCGTCCCTGGGCTGGCGCTTCCACGACTCCTGGCTCTCCATGGCAGGCATGGGCAGCAAGGGCATACCTTTCGGTAACCCGGTAGATGACTGGGGTATCCGTGTCAACGAAGATGGCAACCCGGTTGGTTCCAGCGTAAGCCGTGGTGGTGCTACCAACTCACCGGCTTCGGTCTATGCACTCACCAAGATGGTCGAGTGGCTGCGTGATTACGCACCGGAAAGTGCCCGTGGCATGACCTTTGGCGAGGCCGGTCCGGTTCCTGCCCAGGGCCAGATCGCCCAGCAGATCTTCTGGTATACCGCATTCACCGCTGACATGACTGACCCAGGTCTGCCGGTCACCGACGACGAGGGTAACCCGAAGTGGCGCATGGCGCCGTCTCCGGCCGGTCCCTACTGGGAAGAAGGCATGAAGGTAGGTTATCAGGACGTGGGTTCCTGGACCTTCTTCGAGTCCACACCTGAAGACCGTCGTACCGCTGCATGGCTGTTTGCCCAGTTCACTGTCTCCAAGACCGTGTCCCTGGAAAAGACCATTGCCGGCCTGACGCCGATTCGTCGTTCAGACATCTTCTCGGATGAGATGACCGAGCTTGCGCCGAAACTGGGCGGCCTGGTTGAGTTCTATCGCAGCGAAAACGAGAGCATGTGGACTCCGACAGGTACCAACGTGCCGGATTACCCGCGTCTTGCTCCGCTGTGGTGGCAGAACCTGGCGCCGGCTGTAAACGGCGAAGATACACCGAAGGCTGCGCTGGACAACCTGGCTGAGGCCATGGACCGCACCATGTCGCGTCTGGCACGGGCGGACGTGTTTGAGCAGTATGCGCCCAAGCTTAACGAGCCTCGTGACGAGCAGTACTGGCTGGACCAGCCCGGTGCACCAAAGCCGAAGCTGGACAACGAAAAGCCCCAGGGCAAGACCAAGCCGTACGATCAGATGATGGAAGAATGGATGGCCAAATAAGGCTGATCCAACCCTTGAATAACCCTGCCAGCCCGCACTTTTGCGGGCTGGCAGGGCCAGTTATACCAACACCGCCTTCCCATTTAGAACCGGAAAAACAGGCCTATTCGCAGGGATGCAGACCCACAATGTAGTGCGGCTACTACATCCAGCGAGGTACGCACGTGAATAATAAGAAAACACCACAGCAAAACACAGCGATAAAGAATCGCTGGATTAATGCAATCGGCACCCGGGTGTCTCTGGTTACCCTGGTGGTGGCCTCCATCATTGTCGGTGTCTTCATTTTCTCCCAGTCGGGACTTCAACAGATCAACGACCGCTACGACCATCTGGTCAATGAGATAAACCACAGCGGCGACCGTTTAAAACGATTAACCACGAACTTTCTGCTCACCTCGAACGGTGCCGGTACGCTTGCATCGGCTACCAGCAGCGCGCAGGTGCGTGACAATCATGAACAGATCAATTCCCTGAAGCCGCAGTTCGAGGCGATTACCCGCGATCTTGCCGAGTCGTTGCCGGGTTCAGGCCAGGAAATAGAAGCACTCAGGGCCGAGCGACAGCGTCTGGACGAAGCCATTGGCGAAATTGCCCGTCTGCAGGCCCGAACCCTGGATCTCAGAGCTTCCAACCAGCAGGCAATGATGCTCTTCCGGTCGGAGGCCGGGGAACTGGCGGATGGGTTTTCCGAACTGATCCAGATGATCAGCATCTTTGCCAGCGACTACCCGATTGTCATCGAGGCTCAGGCCATTGAGCGTGCAATCCTTACCCTGGAGCTGTCGATGATCAATTATATGTCGGAGCAGGATGACGCGCGCCTCGATCAACTTCGGATGGCCATAGAAGACCTGATGGAGCAGGGGCGAACACTGTTCGACCGCCTGTTCCTGATGATCGACGACCCGGGAACGGAGGAGGACTTCCGGGCACTGCACCAGCAATACAATGAATGGCTGGAGACGACACTGATCGGGCCGGATTTGCTCGACGCAAGGCTGGCTCAACTTGAGGCCCGGGATGAGGCACTTGGTCTGGTCAGTGAAGTGCAGGGGTCTATTGACCAGTTCGGTGAGCGTATTGAAGCGGTACAGGCCCGTTCGGAAAGCTGGACAGCCCGGTCCCGGGAGCAGTCACAGGAGATAGCCGGTAGGGTCGCTGCCACCATGAATGTCGGGGCCCTGGTGGTGGTTCTGGGATTCGTGGGGCTGCTATGGATGCTACGGGTTCTGGTAACCCGGCCGGTAAAGGGTCTCAGCCTGCGGGTGTTGGATATTGCCGAGGGGGAAGGCGATCTCACCCGGCGTATCGACAGTCGTCGTCAAGACGAACTTGGTCTGCTGGCGGGTTACTTTAACGGTTTTATCGGGCGCATCCAGGAGATGATTCTTCGGATTCTTGATGTGAGCCGGAAGCTGGGTGAACACAGCCGGCTGCTGAGCGAGAGAGCCGAAACTACCTTTGAATACAATGAGCGACAGCAAGCGGATGTAGAAGCCCTTACCAATGACATGGCCGTTCTGGATCAGTCAGTGGAAGAAGTGGGGCGGTTGGCCAGTGAATCTGTGGAAAGTGCAGCACAAACCATTCAGACGGGCCGTAACACCCATGAGCAGGTGACTGCCGCAATTGCCTCGTTCGAGACCCTGGGCAACGATGTGGGCACTGGCGCAGGGCTGATCCAGGCCCTGGCGGAGGATATTTCGCAGGTGGACTCGGTTCTTGAGGTGATCAATTCCATTGCTGAACAGACCAATCTGCTAGCACTGAACGCTGCCATTGAGGCGGCCAGAGCTGGCGAGCATGGGCGGGGTTTCTCTGTTGTTGCTGATGAAGTGCGGTCGCTGGCATCACGAACACAGCAAAGCACGGCGGACGTTCAACAACTGCTCGAACGTGTCCATAGCGGTTCTGCCAGGGCGACGGAATTCATGAAGGGAAGCCAGAAGAAGAGTGAGGCTGCACTGGATGGTGCCCGGGCGGCGCGGGAGCAGCTCACTCTGATGGTAGAGGCGATCGCGCGGGTAGAGAGCGCCAACCGCACCATCGTTGAAGCTGCTCAGCGCCAGGGTGATCTGGCCGAGGAGGTGATTGAACGTACCCGCATGGTGGAATCTGTGAGTCAGAAAACCCTGGCCGAGGCGCGGGAGAGTGCCCGCTACTGTCGGGAGGTGGATGATCTCAGCAAGAGCCTCAATGAACTGGTGTCTCGCTTCCGGGTTGTTGACTGAGGAAATACCTCGGCGAACAAAAATGTTCGTAATCAATTGACAAGGTTCGTTAACGAATATTATAGTTCGAATGTGAGGTTTTTGAAGCCGCTAATGCGCGCGTACGCACAAGATTGGGGTGTCGAGTATGCGCGTAGTGGTGGTTTTCCAGCAGTGTCCTGTCGCTGTCCCGAGTCTCCCGGCGTAGCGGCAGGCCTGACACCGTAAGGTCGGTGGGTCTTGGGCCGACGGCCTCATCGCCCACAATGCCGGCCGCCTCGGCAAGACCTTGTGGACCGATGCCGGCGAGGGCGAGAAGGTCCGCGTGATCGGCGTCTGGGACGGCCCGGAAGAGGCCCGCCGCGTTGGCGAGGAGATCGAGTCCAGCCAGGCCCGCGGCCGCCCGCTGTCCGACATCGCCATCCTCGTCCGCGCCCAGTTCCAGACCCGCGAGTTCGAGGAGCGGTTCATCGGCATCGGCCTGCCGTACCAGATCATCGGCGGCTACCGCTTCTACGAGCGCGCCGAGATCCGCGATGCGCTCGCCTACCTGCGTCTCATCCACCAACCGGCCGACGACCTGGCGTTCGAGCGGATCGTCAACCAGCCCAAGCGCGGCCTCGGCGACAAGGCGATCGCCACCATCCACCGCGCCGCCCGGGCGCAGCAGCAGCCGCTGCTGATCGCCGCCGCGGCTCTTCTCGACAGCGACGAGCTCCAGGCTCGCGCCCGCAATTCGCTCGGCCGCTTCCTCGCCGACATCGCCCGCTGGCGCGGTCAGTCCAGCCAGGTGCCGCACGCCGAGCTGGCCCGGATCGTCCTCGAGGAATCCGGCTACACGGCCATGCTCCAGGCCGAGAAGACCGCCGAGGCCGCCGGGCGGCTGGAGAACCTCGCCGAGCTCGCCCGCGCGATGGAGGAATATGAAAGCCTGTCGGGCTTCCTCGAGCATGTCAGCCTGGTGATGGACAATGACGAGGACCGCGGCCGCGACAAGGTCACGATCATGACCATCCACGCCGCCAAGGGGCTCGAGTTCGAGCACGTCTATCTGCCCGGATGGGAGGAGGGGATCTTCCCGTCGCAGCGCTCGCTCGACGAGGGCGGCCTCGCGTCACTCGAGGAGGAGCGCCGCCTCGCCTATGTCGGCATCACCCGCGCCCGCCGCCGCTCGACCATCCTCCACGCCGCCAACCGCCGGATCTACGGCCAGTGGTCAAGCAGCCTTCCGAGCCGCTTCGTCGCCGAGCTTCCCGACGACCACATAGAAGCAGAAACGACGATGAGCGGCGGCGAAAGCCTGTGGCGGGCGCAATGGAGCGAGCGCGCTGACCCCTTCGCCCACGTAGCCCGCGCCACCACCCGCGGCCCCGGCTGGCAGCGCGCCGCCTTCTCTTCACCTTCTCCCCAG
>CAZFPG010000009.1:0-22438 GCA_964521055.1 uncultured Marinobacter sp. | reverse complement strand
CCGTTGTCATCCCCGACGTGGGCTGGACCGGGTTCTGGGGCGCGGCGGTTTTCGTTCTGATCCTGCTGGCAGGCCTGTTGTATGACAGTCGTACCGGTGCCCTGGACTGGGTACCGGAATCATCCGGTAGCAGGCCCCGCAGTCCTGCAAGCTGATCCGACGCACCCAATCAAGGCGTGGGCCCGCGGAGGTTATACCGTTGGGTCCAGCGCCCATGGAGGCGGAGTATGTCCTACACCCTGACCAGAGCAGAACAGATAACAGACGGCAGCAGCAAGTATCCGGTACAACAGCGGGAGCCGTCTGAGGATCCGGTCAAGCGCCAGCTTGAGCGCAACGTGTTCACTGGCAAACTCAGCGAGGTTCTCAACTCCGCGGTCAACTGGGGCCGCAAGAATTCCCTCTGGCCCTACAATTTCGGGCTTTCCTGCTGCTATGTGGAGATGACCACCGCGTTTACCGCTCCTCATGACATCGGGCGCTTCGGCTCCGAAGTGATCCGGGCGTCGCCCCGGCAGGCGGATTTTATGGTTATCGCAGGTACCTGCTTTATCAAGATGGCGCCGGTAATTCAGCAGCTCTATGACCAGATGCTGGAACCCAAGTGGGTCATCTCCATGGGGTCCTGCGCCAATTCCGGTGGCATGTACGACATTTATTCGGTGGTTCAGGGCGTTGACAAATTTCTGCCGGTCGATGTCTATGTGCCCGGTTGCCCGCCTCGCCCCGAGGCTTTTCTGCAGGGCTTGCAGCTGCTACAGCACTCGATCCAGGAGGAGCGCCGACCGCTGTCCTGGGTGGTGGGCGAGCAGGGCGTCTACCGTGCAGAGATGCCTTCCCAGCGGGAAAAGTGGCGTGATCAGCGCATCCAGGCCACGGAACTGAGGACACCCGACAAACTCTGACGCCGTTCGATGTCGTTTCGCCACTGATTTTCAGGAGCTGAACCACGACCATGAACATGGAGAGCATCGGCACCCCGGACACTACCGGTGACAACCTGGCCGACACCCTGAGAAGGGATTTCGGTGATCGCGTGCTCCACAAGCAGCACACCTGTACCGGTATGCCCGTGCTCTGGGTGACCCGGGACGCGCTGATGGATGTGCTCGGCTACCTGAAAAGCCTGAGCGCGCCCTTTGACCTGCTCTACGACCTCTCGGCGATCGATGAACGACTTCGCGGCGATCGCAAGGGGCTGCCGCCAGCTGACTTCACAGTGTTCTACCAACTGCTTTCCGTTACCCGCAATGCGGACATCATGCTGAAAGTGGCTCTCTCCGAGGATGACCTGAGCCTGCCCACAGTAACCGGGGTATTCCCGGCGGCTAACTGGTATGAGCGGGAAGTCTGGGACATGTTCGGTATCACCTTTGCCGGTCATCCCCACCTGACGCGCATTCTCATGCCGCCGACCTGGACCGGCCATCCTCTGCGCAAGGATTACCCGGCAAGGGCCACGGAGTTCGACCCCTACACCCTGACCGTGGAGGGCCAGCAGACCGAGCAGGAAGCCATGCAGTTCGAGCCGGAAGCCTGGGGCATGCAACGGGAAAGGGACGGGGTCGAGTTCATGTTCCTTAACCTGGGGCCCAATCACCCCTCGGCCCATGGCGCTTTCCGTATCGTGCTGCAGCTGGACGGCGAGGAAATTGTCGACTGTGTGCCGGATATCGGCTACCACCACCGGGGCGCGGAGAAAATGGCCGAGCGCCAGTCCTGGCACAGCTTTATTCCCTACACCGATCGCATTGACTACACCGGCGGGGTGATGAACAACCTGCCCTATGTGCTGGCGGCGGAAAAGCTGGCGGGTATTGAGGTGCCGGACCGGGTAAAGGTGATCCGGGTGATGCTGGCGGAAATGTTCCGTGTTACCAGCCACCTGCTGTTTCTGGGCACCTACCTGCAGGATCTGGGAGCCATGACACCGGTGTTCTACACCTTCAGTGACCGGCAGCGGGGCTATGAGGTCATTGAGGGCATAACCGGCTTCCGTATGCACCCGGCCTGGTACCGCATCGGAGGGGTTATGCAGGATCTGCCCCAGGGCTGGGAGAAGCTGGTGCAGGGCTTTCTGGACTGGATGCCGGCACGGCTGCGGGAGTATGAGCGAGCGATGATGGAGAACGCCATCGTGCGCGATCGCACCCGCCATGTGGCTGCCTTCAGTACCTCCGAAGCCCTGGAGTGGGGCGTTACCGGGCCCAATTTGCGGGCTACCGGCTGCAACTTCGACCTGCGCAAGCAGCGTCCCTATTCCGGCTATGAGCAATTCGATTTCGAGGTGCCCCTGGGCCACAACGGCGATGTGTTTGACCGTGGCCAGCTGCGTATCGAGGAAATGCGCCAGAGCCTGAAGATCATCCAGCAGTGTGTGAACAACATGCCCCCCGGCGACTACAAGGCGGATCATCCACTGACCACGCCGCCACCCCGGGAGCGCATGCTGGAGCATATCGAAACCCTGATCACCCACTTCCTGCAGGTGTCCTGGGGGCCGGTGCTCAAGCCCCAGGAGTCCCTGCAGATGGTGGAGGCAACCAAGGGTATCAACAGTTACTACCTGACCAGTGACGGCAACACCATGAGTTACCGCACCCGCATTCGCACACCGAGTTTTCCGCACCTGCAACAGATACCGTCGGTGATGCGAGGTGGTTTTGTTCCGGATCTCATTGCCCATCTGGGCAGCATTGATTTCGTGATGGCAGACGTGGACCGCTGATAATGGCAGACACACCACAGACAACCGAACTGATCGCCAGCGACAGCTTCGAGCTCGATCCGGCAGACGGGGCCGCGATCCTTGAGGAGGTGGCGCACTATGAGCGCCCCCAGGCAGCCTGTATCGAGGCCCTGAAGATTGTCCAGCGCCGGCATGGTTGGGTGCCGGATGGCGCCATCGCTGCAATTGCCCGGGTGTTGGGTATCGGGCCCGGTGAGGTGGAAGGTGTGGCCACTTTCTACAGTCTGATCTTCCGGCAGCCGGTGGGGCGCCATGTGGTCCTGATCTGCGACAGCAGTGCCTGTTTCCTCACCGGCTTTGATGAACTGAAGCAGGCGCTGGTTAACCAGCTCGGAATTGATTACGGCCAGACCACTGACGATGGCCGTTTCACACTGTTGCCGGTTTGCTGCCTCGGTGCCTGCGATGGTGCGCCGGCGCTGATGATTGACGAAGACACCTACGGCCCGGTATCCGCCGAGGACCTGCCGGGCCTGCTGGAGGATTACCCATGAGTGTGTCCATTGGCAGCCAGCGCGACTCGGTGCGCTATCGCAGCCGGTTGCAGCAGCCCGAGGCAGAGCGACATCGCGATACCCATCCGCTGACCTGGCGGTTGCGGGACGATGGCGAGGTGATCTGGCTTGAGGAATATCTGCGCAAGGACGGCTATGAATCGGTTCGCAAGGCACTGGCCGACCGCGACCCCCAGGCCATTATCGCCGCCATGAAGGACGCCAATGTGGGTGGTCGCGGTGGTGGTGGCTTCTCCGCCGGGCTCAAGTGGAGCCTGACCCTGCAGGGGGACGACATACCCCGGGGTTATCTGATCTGCAATGCCGACGAGATGGAGCCGGGCACCTTCAAGGACCGGTTACTGATGGAGCAACAGCCGCATCTCCTGATTGAAGGCATGATACTGGGCGCCCTGGCCAACAATGCCTGCTTTGGTTACATCTTTCTCCGGGGGGAGTATGTGACAGCGGCACGGGTGCTTAAGCGGGCAATTGAAGAGGCGCGGGATGGCGGCTGGCTGGGCGCGGATATCAATGGCAGCGGCTTCGACTTCGACATAATCGTGCATACGGGTGCCGGACGATATATCTGCGGCGAAGAAACCGCACTGCTCAATTCGCTTGAGGGAAAGCGTGCCAACCCCCGGACCAAGCCCCCGTTCCCGGGGCAGTCCGGAGCCTGGGGCAAACCCTCGGTCGTGAACAACGTGGAAACCCTGTGCAACGCGCCAGGGGTGATCCTCAACGGCGCCGACTGGTACCAGGACCTCTCCGGGGACGGAACCGATAACGGCGGCACCAAGCTCTACGGCATTTCCGGGCCGGTGGAAATCCCCGGACTGTGGGAACTGCCCATGGGCACGACAGGTGCCGAGATCCTGGACCGGGCCGGGGGTATGCGTAACGGCCGCAAGCTCAAGGCCTGGCTTCCCGGCGGTGCCAGCACCGGCTTTCTGCTGCCGGAGCACCTCGATCTTCCCCTGGATTTCGACACCGTTGGCAAGGAGGGCAGCCGCCTTGGCACCGGCCTGATGACGATGGTGCCGCAGGAGCAGAGCCTGGTGGCGCTGTTGCGCAACCTGGAAGAATTTTTTGCCCGGGAATCCTGTGGCTGGTGTACGCCGTGCCGGGACGGACTGCCCTGGGCCGCCAAATTGCTACGGGCCCTGGAACTGGGGCAGGGTGAGGCCGGTGATATCGAACTGCTGGAGAAGCTGGCTGCGGACTGCGGCCCGACCCTGACCTTCTGTGCCCATGCGCCTGGTGCCGCCATGCCCCTGCAGACGGCGTTGAAGCATTTCCGGCATGAGTTCGAGCAGGGGATCAGCAAGCCCAGGGCTAAAGCGGCAGAAGGATAGGCAGGATCATGGCAACGATTCATGTGGATGGACAAAGCTACGAGGTTAACGGAGCGGATAATCTGCTCCAGGCTTGCCTGTCCCTGGGCCTGGACATCCCCTATTTCTGTTGGCACCCGGCCATGGGCAGTGTGGGTGCCTGCCGTCAGTGTGCCGTACGCCAGTACAAGGATAAGGATGACGACAGGGGCATGCTGGTGATGTCCTGTATGACCCCGGCAGCGGACCAGACCCGCATCGACATCGACGATGAGGAAGCAAAGGCCTTCCGCGCCGGCATTGTCGAGGCGTTGATGATTAATCACCCCCACGACTGCCCGGTCTGCGAGGAGGGTGGCCATTGCCATCTGCAGGACATGACGGCAATGACCGGCCACGACCGCCGCCGTTACCGCTTCAACAAGCGCACCCGCCGGGACCAGTTTCTGGGCCCCTTCATTGCCCACGAGATGAACCGGTGCATTACCTGTTACCGCTGCGTGCGTTTCTACAATGACTACGCCGGCGGCACCGATCTTGGCACTTTTGGCAGCAAGGATAATGTCTATTTTGGCCGCTATGAGGAAGGCATTCTGGAGAGCCCTTTTGCCGGCAACCTCACCGAAGTGTGCCCCACTGGGGTTTTTACCGACAAGAGCCATTCCGAGCGCTACACCCGCAAGTGGGATATGCAGTTTGCCCCCGGTATCTGCCACCAGTGCGCGATGGGCTGCAATATAAGCCCGGGGGAACGCTATGGCGAAATTCGCCGCATCGAGAACCGCTACCACGGTGAGGTGAATGGTTACTTCCTCTGTGATCGCGGTCGCTTTGGCTATGACTACGTAAATCGCGCTGACCGCCCCAGTGTGCCCGAGTGGCGGGAAACGCCGGACAGCGAACCGGTCAGGCTTGATGTGGATGGTGCTCTTGCCCGGGTAAGCGATGCCCTGCGACACGCCCGCCGGGTTATTGGCATTGGCTCACCAAGGGCCAGCCTGGAAAGCAATCACCAACTGCGGACGCTGGTAGGTGCGGACAACTTTGCAACCGGCATCGAAGCCCGGGAGCAGGCCTGCCTTGAGCAGATGAACCGTCTTCAGCGTCACGCCGGCCTGCCAACCCCGACGGCCCGGGAGATTGAAGACCATGATGCGGTACTGGTGCTGGGAGAAGACCCGGTGCAGAGCGCAGGCCGGCTGGGCCTGAATCTGCGCCAGGCAGCACTGGCCCGCGGTAAGGCACTGGGCGAAACCATCGGTGTACCACACTGGAACGCCGAGGCCCTCAAGACCCTGGCTCAGAACCGCTATTATCCGCTGTTCATCGCCTGGCCAGCACCCACGGACCTTGATGATGTAGCCGAGGACCGCTACGCTCTGGGCCCGGACGATATTGCCCGGCTTGGTTTTGCGGTAGCCCATGCCATCGACCGGGTTGCACCAGCGGTGGAAGGGCTTTCCCCCGAGCTTGCCGATGCTGCCAGGCGCATCGCCAGGGCGTTGATGGCGGCGGAGCGACCGCTGGTGGTCAGTGGGGGCTCACTGTGCTCCGGGGCCATTCTTGAGGCTGCGGGCAGTGTTGCCCGGGCCCTGTCACGGCGGGCTAAAAGGGGAGGCATAGTGCTGATCCGCCGGGAAGCCAATAGCACGGGGGTGTCCCTGATGGGCGGCCAGCCCCTGGATTGGGCGTTGGACGCGCTGGCCGAGGGCAGGGCCGACGCCGTGGTAGTGCTGGAAAACGACCTCTACCAGCGCCTGCCCACCCAGAGGGTGGATGCGGCCCTGGCGCGGGCGGAGATCGCCGTTGTGCTGGACCACCAGCGCACGGCCACCGCTGCGCGGGCAAACTTTCTGTTATCCGCCGGCAGCTTTGCCGAGTCAGACGGTACCCTGGTGAGCCTGGAAGGCCGGGCCCAGCGTTTCTTCCAGGTATACCAGCCCGCTTATATGCGGCCGGAGACTCGTATCCGTGAAAGCTGGCGCTGGTTACACGCACTGAACACCAACCTGCGGGGCGAAATAGCCGGCGATATTAACCTGGATACCGTTGTCCGCGACTGCGCCGAGGCCCATCCGGCATTGGCCGGTATCGTCAACGCCGCACCGGATTCCCGATACCGCATCAACGGCCAGCGCCTGGCCCGGGAACCGCACCGGTACAGCGGTCGCACGGCCATGAGTGCCGACCTGAATGTCAGTGAACCACGGGTGCCACAGGACCCGGATTCGGCCTTTGCCCATTCCATGGAGGGATACAGCGGGTACGAGCAACCCCGGCAACAGATCCCGTTTGCCTGGGCGCCGGGCTGGAACTCACCCCAGGCATGGAACAGGTTTACTGACGAGGTGGGTGGCCACCTGCGTGGCGGTGACCCGGGAGTGCGCCTGATTCATCCGGTACCGGGGCAGGGCCGCTACAGCCAGCCGGTTCAGCGTACCGAGGGCACGGATACTCTGAGGGCCCTGGTCCTGCCCCGGCTATTCGGCGGTGAGGAGACTTCTGCCAGGGCCACGCCTATCCAGCAGCGCATGGAGTTACCCTACGTCATCCTGAGCCCCGATGATGTTTTCCGGCTGGAGTTGAGGGCCGGGGACATTCTCACCATTGATGGCATGACAACGCTGCCGCTCCATGAGCAGGATAACTGGCCCACAGGCTGGGCAGGCCTCCCTGCGGGACTGATTGCCGGCCTGTTGCAGGGCGACACCATAGCGCTGGAAAAGGCGGCGGGAGGTGAGCCATGAGCTGGTGGACCCCGCAACTGGCCCCTGTCCTCTGGGCCATGTTCCAGGCGCTGCTGATCCTGCTCGGTACCGTTTTGCTGAGTGCGGTTCTGACGGTTGTCGAACGCAGGCTGTTGGGCTTGTGGCAGGATCGTCACGGGCCCAACCGGGTAGGGCCGTTCGGCACACTGCAACTGATTGCCGACATGCTGAAGATTTTCTTCAAGGAAGACTGGATACCGCCGTTCGCTGATCGGCCGCTGTTTGTGCTGGCGCCGATTATCGCTTTTGCCTCATTGCTGATGTCTTTTGTGATTATTCCCATCACTCCGGGCTGGGGTGTGGCGGATATGCACATCGGGCTGCTGTTCTTCCTGGCTATGGCCGGCATCAACGTCTACGCCGTATTGTTGGGGGGGTGGGCCAGTGGCAACAAGTACGCCCTTCTGGGCGCCATGCGGGCCTCCGCCCAAACCCTGTCTTACGAGGTGTTCATGGGCCTGTCGCTGATGGGCGTGGTAGCGCTGGCGGGCTCGTTCAATCTGCGGGATATCGTTGCCGCACAGGAGGGTATGTGGTTTGTGATTCCCCAGTTCTTCGGCTTCGCCACCTTCCTGATAGCCGGTATTGCAGTCACCCACCGCCATCCCTTTGACCAGCCGGAAGCGGAGCAGGAGCTGGCGGACGGTTACCACATCGAATACTCCGGCATGAAGTTCGGCCTGTTCTTTATCGGAGAGTATGTGGGGATGGTGCTGGTGTCGGCACTTATCGTCACCCTGTTCTTCGGTGGCTGGCATGGGCCCTGGCTGCCACCGATTGTGTGGTTTGCGCTCAAGATCGGCTTCTTTCTGATGCTTTTTATCCTGCTGCGGGCGTCCCTGCCACGGCCCCGCTACGACCGGGTGATGAGTTTTGGCTGGAAGGTCTGTCTGCCACTCACGCTGATTAATTTACTGGCCACCGGGGCGGTGATGCTCCTGGTGCGCCCATAGGGAGGACTTATGGAAGAAGAGAAAGTCCCACTGATCCGATCCTTGCTCTCAACCTCTTTCCTGAGGCTGGTACCGGCCACCTGGTCCCAGGTGCGTACCCTGGGCATGGTGTTCATGCACAGTTTCCGTAAACGGGAGACCGTGAATTACCCGGAAGAGGAAGTCTACCTGCCGCCACGCTACCGGGGCCGCATCGTACTGACCCGCGACCCCGACGGTGAGGAGCGTTGCGTGGCCTGCAACCTGTGCGCGGTGGCCTGCCCGGTGGACTGCATTTCACTGCAGAAGGGTGAGCAGGAGGACGGCCGCTGGTATCCGGAGTTCTTCCGCATCAATTTTTCCCGCTGCATTTTCTGCGGCATGTGCGAGGAAGCATGCCCTACCTCTGCCATCCAACTGACACCGGATTTCGAGATGGGTGAGTATGATCGCCAGCAACTGGTGTATGAGAAGGAAGACCTGCTGATCAATGGCCCCGGCAAGGACCACGACTATCACTTCTACAAGGTGGCGGGCCTGGCCATTGGTGGCAAGGACAAGGGCCAGGCGAAGAACGAGGAGGCACCGGAAGATGTACGCACGCTTCTGCCCTGACTGGACAAGGAGGCACTGATGGAACTGGCTTTCTACCTCAGCGGCCTGGTGGCGGTTCTGGCTACCGTTGGTGTGATTACGGGTAACAACCCGGTGCATGCCGTGGTGTACCTGATTGTATCGCTGATTGCCGTGGCTCTGGTGTTCTTCGCCCTTGGGGCACCGTTTGCCGGCGCCCTGGAGATCATTGTTTATGCCGGAGCCATCATGGTGCTGTTTGTGTTCGTGGTGATGATGCTGAACCTGCGCCCGGACGAGGCCAGTGAACAGACCCTGACGCACCCGCGTTACTGGGCAGGGCCGTCTGTGCTGGCCCTGGTTCTGTTGGTGGCGCTGGTTGCACTGGTCGGCCAGGGCGGCGTGGGCGAGATCATTGATGGCGAGCTGCTCACCGCCCGGGCAGTGGCATTGACGCTGTTCGGGCCCTGGCTGATGGTGGTGGAACTGGCGGCCATCCTGCTTCTGGCGGCCCTGGTGACGGCCTCACACGTGGGCCGGCGCCGAAACCCCCATGCCAATCGTGGAGGCGCCTCATGACAGGTATTCCCATGGAGCACGGGCTGATCCTTGCGGCCATCCTGTTCAGCCTGGGGTTGTTGGGGCTGATGCTGCGCCGCAACATGCTGTTCGTGCTGATGAGTCTTGAAGTGATGCTTAATTCGGCAGCTCTGGCGTTTGTGGTCGGCGCCACGGCCTGGAACCAGCCGGACGGGCAGGCCATGTTCCTGCTGGTGATCACCCTGGCTGCCGCGGAAGCCAGCGTGGGCCTGGCGCTGATGATCCAGCTGTACCAGCGCTTCCGCACCCTTGACCTGGACGCTGTCAGCAGGATGCGCGGATGATGGCAGTCGCGGTAACACTCTCGTTCCTGATCCCCCTGGCGGGCACCCTGGTCCTGGCTTTGTCGGCCGGCCGGTTGGGCCCTCGCGCCAGCACTGTTGTGGGCGTGGGAAGCGTGGGGTTGGCGGCCCTGGCAACGCTATGGGCCGTGCTTGCCCATAGCGGTGGCATGGAGGGCGTCACCCTCTGGAACTGGATTATGGTAGGTGATTTCCAGCCCACCATCGGCCTGGCGGTGGATGGCCTGTCGCTGGTGATGATGTCGGTCGTCACCGGCGTTGGCTTTCTGATCCACCTGTTCGCCGCCTGGTACATGACCGGTGAGGAAGGTATTACCCGTTTCTACGCCTGGATGAACCTGTTCGTGTTCAGCATGTTGCTGCTGGTGCTGGGTGATAACCTGTTGTTGCTGTTTCTGGGCTGGGAAGGCGTTGGCTTTTGCAGCTATGGGCTTATCGGCTATTACTACCACAACAGCGCCAATGGCCGGGCCGCCTTCAAGGCTTTTGTGGTGACCCGTATCGGCGATGTGTTCCTGGCCCTGGGGCTGTTCCTGATCTTCATGGAACTGGGCACCCTGGATATCGCCACGGTTTTGGCCCGGGCGCCGGAGCTCTGGGAACAAGGCAGCGCCACTGCCAACCTCGCCGCTCTGCTGGTGCTCGGCGGCGCCCTCGGCAAGTCCGCCCAGGTACCGTTGCACACCTGGCTGCCGGACGCCATGGCCGGCCCCACGCCGGTGTCGGCCCTGATTCATGCCGCGACCATGGTGACTGCCGGGGTCTACCTGATCGCCCGCCTGAACGGCCTGTTCCTGCTGGCGCCGGATGTCATGCTTTTAGTGGGTTCGATTGGCGCCGTGTCGCTCCTGTTGGCGGCCTTCGCGGCACTGGCCCAGACAGATATCAAGCGGGTGCTGGCCTATTCCACCATGAGCCAGATCGGTTACATGTTCCTGGCCCTGGGCGTCGGGGCCTTCGATGCCGCTATCTTCCACCTGGTCACCCACGCCTTTTTCAAGGCGCTTCTGTTCCTGTCCGCCGGCGCGGTGATCATCAGCTGTCACCATGAACAGGACATGCGTCGCCTGGGCGGGCTCTGGCGCAAGCTGCCGGTGGCCTATGGTGGCTTTATCGTGGGCGGCTCGGCGCTGGTGGCCCTGCCGCTGGTGACTGCGGGGTTCTTCAGCAAGGACGAGATCCTGTGGCAGACCATGGCGGCAGGCCAGACCGGGCTGCTGATAGCAGGGCTGCTGGGGGCGGTGCTCACCGGCGTTTATACCGTGCGGCTTATCCTGGGCACCTTCCATGGCGAACCGGGCAGTGGCCATGCCCGCCATCCGGAGCCCGGAACCCGCCTGTTCACACATCACCTGCCGCTGGTGGCGCTGGCCGTCCTGTCCACCTTTATCGGAGCGTGGCTTTACCCGGGCCTTGGCGGGCTGTTCCCGGCAGCCCCGGGAGAGGCCGTCGACACCGGCCACACCCTGTTGCAGATGCTGGCCATGGGAGCGGCTATTGCCGGACTGTTGCTGGCAGCGTGGCTGTTCCTTTGGCGCCGGGACTGGCTTGCCGCCAAGGTCCGTGAGGGTGCGGGTGCCCGCCTCTGGACACTGTGGCACACCGCCTGGGGTTTCGATGCTCTGTTTGACCGGGCTCTGGTTCGGCCCTGGCAGTTGATGGTGAAGTACCTGCGAGTGGATTTGGTAAACCTTGTGATGAGCCTGCCGGCAGTAGCGGCGCGGGTCCTGAACGCCGGGTTGGTGCGCAGCCAGAACGGACGGGTGCGCAGCTATGCCCTGGTGATGGTATTCGGTGCCACGGTAATCCTGCTGACGCTGGCGCTGACGCCGGGAGGGGCCGCATGATCCTGGTGTGGCTGATACTGATTCCGTTCATTGGCGGTTTGTTGTGCTGGCAATCAGAGCGCTGGAGCGAGCAGGCTCCGCGCTGGATCGCCCTGGGTACCATGTTGTTCGTGCTGGTGATCAGTGTGGTGCTCTGGTGGGGCGGGGATTTCAGCGCGCCGGGCGTTGGTGGCAGCCAGTGGGTTCTGGAATGGCGGGCACCCTGGATTCCCCGTTTTGGCATAGAGATTCACCTGGCCCTGGACGGCTTGTCTTTGATCCTGGTGGCGCTCACCGGCTTTCTGGGGGCCCTGGCGGTGCTGTGCTCCTGGCGGGAGATTGCTGACCGGATTGGCTTCTTTCACCTGAATCTGCTGTTCATTCTTGGCGGCGTGGTGGGTGTGTTCCTGGCCCTGGATTTGTTCCTGTTTTTCCTGTTCTGGGAAATGATGCTGGTGCCCATGTATTTCCTGATTGCTTTGTGGGGTCATAGTGGTTCCCCGGGGCAGACTCGCATCCGCGCAGCCACCCGCTTTTTTATCTATACCCAGGCCAGCGGCCTGCTGATGCTGGTGGCCATCATTGCACTGGTTTTTGTCCACTACGGTAACACCGGCGTGCCCTCCTTCAGCTATGACGTGCTGCTGGATGCAGATGTGCCGGAGCCCCTGGCCTTCTGGCTGATGCTGGGATTCTTCATCGCCTTTGCGGTGAAACTGCCGGTAGTGCCCTTCCATGGCTGGCTGCCGGATGCCCACGCCCAGGCGCCGACGGCCGGCAGCGTTGACCTGGCTGGCATCCTGCTCAAGACGGCTGCCTATGGCATCCTGCGGTTTGCGCTACCGCTGTTCCCGGAGCAGTCCCTGGCCTTCGCGCCTGTTGCCATGGCCCTGGGGCTGGTGGGTATTGTCTATGGCGCGGTACTGGCCTGCGGGCAGCAGGACATCAAGCGGCTGATTGCCTACACCAGTATCTCCCACATGGGCTTTGTGCTGATTGCTCTCTATTCAGGGTCGGAACTGGCGATCCAGGGCGCCATTGTGCTGATGGTGGCTCACGCCTTTTCCAGTGCCGGCCTGTTCATTCTCAGTGGCCAGCTCTATGAGCGCATCCATACCCGCGATATGCGGATGATGGGCGGGCTCTGGGGACGCATTCCGGTGCTGCCGGGGTTTACCCTGTGTTTCGTGGCGGCGTCCCTGGGAATGCCAGCCACCGCCAACTTCGTGGGGGAGTTCATGATCCTGTTCGGTACCTTCCCCAGCGCTCCGGTAACGGTGGTGATTGCCAGCGTTGGGCTGGTGCTGGCGGCCATCTACTCCCTGTTGCTGATGCAACGGGTGCACTATGGCCCCGAGTACCGCCCTGGCCCCCTGGCCGGGCCTGATGCCAGGGAGTACGGGATAATGCTGGCGCTTCTGGTACTCACCCTGGCGGTAGGGCTCTACCCGCAACCCCTGCTGGATACAACCGCCGCAGTGGCCGGGCCGGTGGCGGAGCTGTTCAGTAACGGCGCCGATCTGGTAGCGCGGGTAGGGGAGGTGAACTGATGCTGACCCTGTCGAACCTTATGGCTGTTCTGCCGCTGATCATTGTGGCCAGCACCGCGGTCCTGGTCATGCTGGGAATTGCCTGGCAGCGGCACCACGGCGGAACTGCGGTGGTGTCCGCCGCTGGCCTGATCCTGGCTCTGGTCAGCGTGCCCCTGTCCTCGACAGCGCTTTCATCCCCCCCGCTGATGACAGTGGACGGTCTGGCACTGATGGGCTCCGTGCTGGTGCTGCTATGTGCCCTGGTAACCGTGGCCCTGAGCCACCATTATCTGGCCGGCTACATCGGCGCAAAGGAGGAGTTCTACCTGTTGCTGATGTGCGCGGTGACCGGCGCACTGGGGCTGGTGGCCAGCAGCCACCTGGCCACCCTGTTCATCAGTCTGGAGCTGCTCTCCATGCCTCTGTATGGGATGCTGGCCTACAGTTTCCGGGCGGAGCGGGCCCTGGAGGCGGGCATCAAGTACCTGATTCTGTCAGCGGCTGCCACCGCCTTCCTGCTGTTCGGTATGGCGCTGATCTACGCCCGTACCGGTCACCTGGACCTTGCCGGGCTGGCTGCGGGCATGGCAAGCAGTGCCGATGTCTGGACGCTGGCAGGGGCCGGGCTGATGGTGGTGGGCCTGGGGTTCAAGCTTTCGGTAGTACCCTTCCATCTGTGGACTCCGGACGTGTATCAGGGCGGCCCGGCACCGGCTACGATTTTCCTGGCCACGGTCAGCAAGCTGGCGGTTTTCGTGCTGCTGGTACGCCTGATGATGACGGCGCCGGTCTTCAGTGGCGACTGGCTGCATTCCCTGTTCACACTGCTGGCGCTAATCACCATGCTGGCTGGCAACCTGTTGGCGTTGTTCCAGTCCGATGTGAAGCGTCTGCTGGGGTACTCATCCATCGCCCACTTTGGCTACCTGCTGGTGGCGATTGTGGTGGGGGGCTCGTTGGCGGTGGAAACCGTTGGGGTCTACCTCATCACTTACCTGCTCGCCACTCTTGCCGCCTTTGGCGTAGTCACCCAGCTTTCCAGCCCCTTTGGGGGTGAGGATGCCGCCGGACTGCACTACTATCGCGGCCTTTTCTGGCGCCGGCCATGGCTGGCCGCGGTGATGACGGTGAGCTTCCTCTCCCTGGCGGGGATTCCGCTCACAGCGGGCTTTATCGGTAAATTCTATGTACTGGCGCTGGGCGTTTCAGCCAGCCACTGGTGGCTGGTGGGCGGCATTGTTGCAGGAAGTGCTATCGGGCTGTTCTATTATCTGCGGGTGATGGTGACACTCTATCTGCCGGAGCCCGGCATGCGACGGATGGACGCCACCAGCGACTGGGGAAGCCGGACAGGCGGGGTGACGCTGTTGATTATCACAGCTTTGATTCTGGTTTTTGGTGTATACCCCACGCCTATGATCCGGTGGGTGGCAGAGCTCTCAACAACAGGGCTGTGAAAAGCGCAATTTATGGTGGTGGTTTCTCAATACGCATCGATTGATAGCAGATCCAGTCGATAAAACCCGCAAAGTGCCTCATACACCTCCGGTTGCTCCTCTTTGAGATGGGCTGGCTGCTGGAAGAAAGCTTCGGTAAGTACGGCGAAGAACTCGGCAGGCTCAGTGGCGCCGTACGGGTCCAGCCAGGGCTTGTGATGATGGCGTAATGAGTGCCTCAGGTGTTCGTAGGCACGGGTCATGGTTTCCTGCCAGTGGCGGGCCTGTTCTCCGCTGAGTGGAGGCGCGCCGTCGGCAGTGCCGTCCAGGTAGTCCAACTGGTGTGCGAACTCGTGGAGAATGACGTTGTGGTGCCCGTCCGGATTGACCGCACCTTCTTCGCATTCCGCCCATGCCAGCACCACCTGGCCACGGCTGGACGCTTCGCCGGCCCGGACCTGGCTGCTCTCGCTTACTACGATGCCGTCGCTTTCCACTTCCCTGACATGATAGGCGTCCGGATACACCAGAATACTGCTTACCTCGTCAAAGTCGGAAAAGTTGCGGGCAAGGATCAACATGCAGGCATGTCCGGCAATGGTGAGGCGCACGGTATCGTCCACTTCGAAACCGTCGCAGCCGTAGAAGGATTTTTCCGCCAGGAACAACTGCACATGCTGTTCCAACTGGTTCCTGAGTTCCCGGGGCAGTTTGTTGTAAACCGGCACCTGGGCCCCGAGTGTTTTTCGCCAGTGTGCAGGGAAGGGCTGCTGGAGTTGCCTTTCACGCCGCCAATTGCGATAGAAGAACAGATAGAAAACGGAAAATCCGATAACGGCCAGCATGCAGAGGGTGTAGATCAGCATTGGCGGGGCCCGGCTCCGGAGTCGGTGAGTGGCCTGTAAGTGTAATTGTTATCCGGAGCTGTCACCAGACTCAACGGTTGATAACCTGCAGTGCTACGCTTGGGTTGAACCGATATCATTCATCAGCGAAGTCTCGTTGGAGGCATCCCATGGAAACCGAAATCGCTCCGCTGGACATGCTACTCCGCCTCTGTGTTGCCGCCGGCCTGGCGCTTTTTCTGGGCCTTGAGCGGGAACTGCGGGGAAAGCCCGCCGGGCTGCGTTCCCACATGCTTGTTTCGCTGGGTTCGGCAACCTTTATTATCATCGGCATGAGCGTTCTGTTTGCCACCGCAGAGGGCGATCCATCAGCCCGCATAGACCCTACCCGTGTCGTGCAGGGCGTGGTTGGTGGTATCGGTTTCCTGGGCGCTGGTAGCATTATCCGCAGTGGCGGGCAGATTCAGGGCATTACCACGGGCGCATCCATATGGCTCGCAGGCGCCATTGGTGTTGCCGCGGGCATCAATAACTTCTACCTGGCAGGCATGGTGACTTTCATTGCGCTGGTGATCATGGTGGTGCTCGGACGTTTCGAGCGGGAACTGGTTTCCACTGAGCACAATCGGTGACTTGAGCGAGCGGGAGCATACCACTGGAGTTTGCAGGTTGAACTGCGCAGCCATTGTTTCGTATGAGTGAGTCTTTACCACAGATAAGGAGGTTTCCATGCCTGATAGCAGAACCGTTGTGATTACCGGTGCCAATCGCGGCATCGGCCTTGAACTGGCCCGGCATTTCGCGGGTGAGGGGGCTGATGTCATTGGTGTTTGCCGGGAATCGTCGCCGGAATTAAAGGAAGTCGCTGTCCGGATCGTTGAAGGAGTGGATGTAACCACCGACAACGGCATCCGGAAACTGACTGACGAGTTGAAAGGCCAGTCCATTGATCTGCTGATCAATAACGCCGGCCTGTTGCAGGATGAAAAGCTGGGCAGTATTGACTTCGATTCCATACGCACCCAGATGGAGGTCAACGCTTACGCGCCGTTGCGTGTGGCAGAAGCACTGGCGCCACAGATACCTTCCGGCGGCAAGATTGCCAACATCACCAGTCGCATGGGTTCGATCGCTGATAACGATTCCGGCGGTCGCTATGGTTACCGGGCTTCCAAGGCTGCGTTGAACGCCTTTGGCAAGTCGCTGGCCATGGATCTGAAGCCAAAGGGCATAGCGGTAGCCCAACTGCACCCGGGCTATGTGCAAACCCGCATGGTGAACTTTGGTGGCCTGATTACGCCTGAGGAGTCGGCGAAAGGGCTGGCGGCGAGGATTGAGGGCTTGAACCTGGAGAACACCGGATCGTTCTGGCACAGCAATGGCGAGGAGTTGCCCTGGTAACGACTACCAGGGCTATTGTTCAGTGACACAAGTGGCTGACAAAGGTGGAAACGGGGGGGTGGCGGGCGATGGCTTCAGGGCAGATCACCATCAGTTCCTTCGCCAGCCCGGGTTCGCTGACCGGGATCGCCCGCAAGGTGCCCAGGCGTACTTCCTCACTGACAGCGGCTGCCAGTACCAGTGAAATGCCAAGGCCTGCCTTTACCGCCTGTTTTACCGCTTCTGTGCTCCCCAGTTGCATGGATACGTCTGGGAAGGGCCCGTTTTCGCCGAAAAAACTCGCCAACAGCCGGCCCGTACCCGTGCCCGGTTCTCCTCCAAGCAGTGTCATACCGGCGAGGGTTTCCCGATCTATCTGTTTCAGCCCCGCACAGGGATGATCCGGCGGAACAATCAGCATCACAGGCTCCTGTTTCCAGTCACGTGCCTGGAAGCCGGGCCTGGGCTGCCACCATTCCATAACCGCCACATCGAGTTCGCCACTGGTCAGTTGTCTGGCGATGGAGGGGTTGTTGTCGATCACAAGGTCAACGTCGGGAGCTGCCTGCCTGTCCATGAACGTACGAACGTGGGGCTGGAGCATGTATATCCCAATATTGGAGCTGGCGCCAACCCGCAGGCCTGTGCCGGCTACCGCTTCCCGTGCACGTTCGTCGAGGCGCAACATGCTGAGTGCGAAAGGCATCAGCGCCAGCGCGGCCCTTGTGGGTTCACAGCCTGATCTTCCCCGCCGGATGAGCAGCGTATCCAGTTGCTCTTCCAGCTTCTGAATGTGCTGGGAGATCGTAGGCTGGGCGATTCCAAGGTTGTTGGCGGCAGCCTGGAAACTCCGGTGCTGGACCAACGTGATGAAACTCTTTAGCCAGACCAGGTTCAACATGGAGACCCCGCTGGATCCACTGGTGAATTGATGGCATCCCGGGGCCGCTCGCCCTTGAGGGCCTGGAGTATGTTGTCGGCAGCACGCTGCTCTATGGCAAGCCTTACGCTCCTGACAGCGGAACCAGTGTGGGCCGTAAACAGTGTGTTCGGGTGCGCCAGGAGCGCCGGGTCAATCTGTTTGGGGCGATCCTCCCTGGCCCAGTCTTCCATCTCAAATACATCTGCCGCATACCCCTCCAGATGCCCGGATCTCAGTGACTGCAATACCGCCTGTTCGTCCACCACCGAACCCCGGCAAGGGTTAACCAGAAAGGCACCCCGCTTCATCCGGAGCAGGCGTTCATGATTTATGGTGTGTAGGGTCTGCTCATTAAGGGCCAGCGCCAGTATCACGATGTCGGATGAGGCGAGCAGGTCGTCAAGGTTTAGCCTGGTAAGCCCCAGGGCGTCTTCTTCCGTTGCCGGCAGAGCCACTGGTTGGGAATAGGCGATTCTGGCGCCCCAGCCCCGGAGTCGCGCTGCGACTGCCTTCCCGATTGCACCCATGCCCACGATACCGATGGTTGAACCGTCAATACCAAGCCCGTAAAAGCGGGGCTGCCAGCCCTGGAAACTACCGGAGCGGACAAAGTCGTCCGCGGCCCGTATCTGGCGAATCAGGCCGATGGTTAAACCAACGGTGAGCTCAGCGGTGGGCACGGTCAGCAAATCGGGAACGAAGGTCAGCCAGACGCCGTGCCGGGTGCAGGCGTCGACATCAAAGTTATCGAACCCTTTTAATGCGGCACCAATAACCTTCAGGTTCGGGCAGGCCACCAGGAATTCCTCGCTGACACGGTCCGGCATGAACGCTATCATGGCATCCGCTGTTGCCGCACGAGCCTTCACCGAATCCGCGGGCAGGGAGGTGGATGACTGGTTGGTTATCAGTTCACAGTGAGGTTCCAGGCCGGCCAGAATACTGTCGTGAACCCGATGGGTAATGACAACTCTTGGTTTCATTCGCTGTCCTTATTTGAATTTCTTTCGCAGGTGGCCACTCAGGCTATCCACCATGGTCACCATCAACAGAATGACAATCAGGATGGCGCTGACTTCCTGATACTGCATGATGCGCAATGACCCCATGAGCTCGAAGCCGATACCGCCGGCACCGACCATGCCCATCACCGTGGAAGCGCGGAAATTGTATTCCCAGCGGTAGATGGAAACGTCGGCAAACTGAGGCAGCACCTGCGGCAGAACCGCATGCCAGAGTACCTGCAGCCGGGTCGCGCCGGAGGCATCGGCGGCCTCTACCGGGGCTTCATCCACATGCTCAATGGCTTCGGCGAAGAATTTCCCCACCATACCGATGGAGTGCAGCCCAAGGGCAAGTACGCCAGGCAGTGCGCCAAAGCCCACGGCAGCCACGAAAATGATACCCATGATCAGTTCCGGCACCGAGCGCAGGCCATTCAGAATGGTGCGGGTGATGTGGAATACAACCGGATGCGGCGTGGTGTTGCGGGCTGCCAGGAAGGCCAGTGGCACGGAAGCCGATACCGCGATGGCAGTGCCGGCAATGCTCATTGCCAGGGTGTCGAGTAGAGGCGATACCCAGTCCATCACATTGGTGAAGTCAGGGGGCAGAGATTCCCCAAGCAGGGTCGCGATTGCCGGAATGCCGTTGGCGAGAGTGCGGAAGTTGAGCAGGTCCACATACCAGCTGGCAAATACAATCACCGCCAGCACCACGCTTGCCTGCCAGACTTTGCTCCGCCAGCCCCGTGCGTGTTCATCCAGCACGGAAGCCGACGGGGCCGGCGACAGTGCCGCCGGTTCCGTCGTAGTGTGATTCATAATGCCTCCTTACATCTTCGCGAAATCAAGGTTGAGCAGGCCGCCCATCTTGCGGATGACGTTATAGTCGGAATCCGTGACAACGGCGAAGCCTTCCGCTTTGAGGTTGTCCAGGATTTCCTTGTCGTCGATGTTGATGAAAGCGTCCTGAATTTCCTGCTTGAGTTTCGGGTTCAGGTTGGACCGCATCGCCCAGGGATACTGGGGAAACTCATCGCTGTGCCCCAGAACCCTGATCTTGTTGTGGTCAATCAGGCCGCGATCCTTCACGTGTTCAAAGATCACTTCCGACAGGCCTCCGGCATCGGCATTGCCGTTGGCGACGTTTACCGCAACGGAGTCGTGGGTGCCGACGAAATGGGCTTCATAGTCCCTGTCTGCTTCCAGGCCTGCCGATTCAAGCAACACGGTCTTGGGAATCAGGTGGCTTGAGGTTGAAGCGCGATCACCATAGGCCATTTTCTTGCCCTTGATATCGGCGAAGGACTCAACGCCGGAATCCGCGTTGGCAATAATGATTGAGCGATAGGTGGGTTTGCCATCCACGATCATGGCGGCAAAGGGTTCGATTTCACTTTTACTTTTTGCCATCACATAGGAAAGAGGGCCAAAGTAGGCCAGATCGATACGGCCAAAGCGCATGGCTTCGATCATGGAGGAATAGTCCGTTGTGACAATCAGCTCCACTTCTTTGCCCAGTGTGCTTTCAAGGTAATCTTTCAGTGGCTTGTTGCGCTTGATCAGTTCGGAGGCGTTTTCATCAGGGAGCAGGGCAACTTTCAGCAGGCCCGGGTCCGGGTCTGCTGCCGAGGCATGCATATTCATTCCCATCATCAGGCAGAGCGTGAACAAGACGCTGAGTATCGGTTTCATTGGGCTATCTCCAGTTGCTTGGGTGAGAGTGTTGTGGTTTGGGGTTGGGATTTGGGTGCGGCAGTCTCGCTGGGGGCGGAAGCAACGCCGGCTGCGGCGTGGTAGATTTCGTCAAGGTGACACTGCTCCATCTCTGTCGGAGCTGCGTCGAACACGATCCGGGCATTGGCCAGCCCGATGATCCGGTCGGCAAACCGCTGGGCATACTCCAACTGGTGCAGTGAGATAACGGCGGTGATGCCGTCTTCACGACAGATGTCCCGCAGGAGTGTGAGTACCCGTTCAGAGGTTGCCGGGTCCAGGCTGGCGACGGGTTCGTCCGCCAGGATCATGGCGGGTTGCTGGGCCAGGGCCCGGGCGATACCCACCCTCTGCTGCTGGCCGCCAGACAGCTGGTCAACTCGGGTCAGGGCTTTTTCGGCCAGGCCAACACGCTCAAGGCAGGGCAAGTTCAAGCTCCTGCCTGGGTAGCGGAAACAGGCTGCGCCAGGTGCTGTGGTAGGCAAGCCGGCCTGTCAATACATTCTGGAGCGCGGTATGCCGTTCGATAAGCTGATGGTGCTGGAACACCATGGCGGTTCTGCACCGATGGCGGCGTACCGTCTTGCTGGTATCGAGGGCACCGAACTCGGCCGAGATCACCTTGCCAGTGGTGGGCAACACCAGGTGATTCAGCGAGCGGAGCAAGGTGGATTTACCCGCACCGGAAAGGCCGAGCAGAACCGTAAACTCGCCCTTGTGAAAATCAACGGTGGTGGGACGGAGTGCGAGGACATTCCCGGGGTATGTTACCCCCATATCCTCTATGCGGAGCATCATGTCACGGGATTGCGCAGACGCCATGGGATCACCTTTTGCAATAAATAAGCTCGCGTGATTGCGACTTACAATGCAACGGTAATCCTTGCGGGTGACAAAACCGTGTCATCCAGGTGACAAGTCGATGACCTGGCCAGAAGGGCAGTTTTCTGTCAGTTTTATGGTTTTAAATTTCCTGAAGAAAGAGCGTTGAGGATGGGCTATCAGTTTGAAGATCTGAAAAACAGCTGCCGGACAGAATGGCAGGCTTACATTGAACATTCGTTCGTGCGTCAGCTGGGCGATACCACCCTGGCGCCCGAGGCCTTCCGTCATTATCTGAAGCAGGATTACCTGTTCCTGATCCAGTTTGCCCGCGCCTTCGCCCTTGCCGCCTATAAGAGCCCGACGCTGGCGGATCTGCAGCAGGCAAAGGCCGGCCTGCAGGCGATTGTGGATGTGGAGCTTGGTCTGCATGTGGGCTATTGCCGTGAGTGGGGAATCAGCGAAGAGGAACTGGCCAGCCTGCCCGAAGCCCGCGCGACACTGGCCTACACCCGCTATGTGCTGGACACCGGGAACCGCGGCGACCTGCTGGACCTGCACGTGGCTCTGTCGCCCTGCATGGTGGGCTACGGGGAAATCGCAAACTGGCTGAACGCCAGGGCCGGAACGGTACGGGGTGACAAAAACCCCTATGATGCCTGGATAGCCATGTACGAAAGCGATGAGTTCCAGGAAGCCATGAACGCGGAGATCGATTGGCTGAACGACAAACTGCGGGATGTGACCCCGGCCCGCTTTGAACAGTTAGCTCGTATATTCAGTGAGGCTACCCGCCTGGAGATCGATTTCTGGGAGATGGGACTGGAGCAGCGGCTTTAATCTTTTCCGGAAATTTACAGGGGCTTGTTCCTTTACTAATCTTGTAGGTAAGAACCTGAACTATCGGAGGGTGGTCAGATGAGTAAAGCGCTGAATGGAAAGTTCACCTCAAAAGATCAGGCCAGGAACGTTCGGGACGACCTGATTGGGTCAGGAATTCCTCAGGAAAATATTTACATCGAGGATGAAGCGCAGGTGATCAGGGTAATGATCCCCACAGAGGAACGCAGGGAGATCGAGGAAATCTTTGATCGCCACAGGGTGACGTATTAGTTCCTGCGTTTAATGGCCCCAAAACGAAAAAAGGCGAGCCTGTAAACCAAATTGTGTAACTGCCCACGACTGAGTAATCTTTTCAAAAGG
>CAZFPG010000008.1:0-25180 GCA_964521055.1 uncultured Marinobacter sp. | reverse complement strand
ATTTTACCGAAGTTTGAAGACGCCACCGGCATCGAAGTGCGGGTGGTGGCCGTGTGCACCGGGCAGGCGTTTGAAATCGCCCGCCGCGGCGACGCCGACAGCCTTCTGGTGCACGACACCACCGGCGAGCAGCGGTTTGTCCAGAACGGCCACGCCAGCGCGCGAGCCGATGTCATGTACAACGACTTCGTGTTGATCGGCCCTGCAGATGATCCTGCCAGTATCGGTGAGGCCCAAAGTGCTGCCGAAGCATTCCAGGCAATTGCCAATTCAAGGGCACCCTTCACATCACGGGGCGATGACAGCGGCACCCATCGCGCCGAGTTGCGCTTCTGGAACAACGCTGGCGTCGAACCCCATGGCAACTGGTACCGCGAACTTGGCAGCGGCATGGGGCCAACGCTCAACACCGCCGCCGCCATGGATGCCTACGCAATGTCGGATCGCGCCACCTGGGTGGCATTCGGAAACCGGCAGAACCTGGCGCTGCTCTTTGAAGGCGACAACCTGCTGTTCAACCAGTACGGCAGCCTGCTGCTCTCCGAAGAGCAGCATCCGCACCTCAAGCACGATCTGGCCAGGCAGTGGCACGAGTGGCTGATTTCCGAGGATGGCCAACAGGCGATTGCTGAATTCAGGGTGAATGGACAACAGCTGTTTTTCCCGAATGCCAAATAGGCTAATCTCTGACGAGCTTCACAGAGTTTTAAATCTACGGCGTTCCTGAAAGGGCTATAACAAGAATGACGATCAATCCCCTGCTTCCCGACCCCAAGGATCCTCGACTGTCCCGCGCTGTGGAGGGCGTTGATGAACACGGCCAGGCCAAGTCGATCAGTGTAATCGAGGAACGCCCTCTCACTATCTACCTGAACAGCCAGGAGATCGTCACGGCAATGACCATCGGCGATCACCCGAAGTATCTGGCCCTTGGTTTTCTGCTGAATCAGGGCATGCTGAAAGACACCGACCAGCTCACCGGCATTGATTTTGACGAAGAGCTGGAAGTTGTCGTGGTCCGCACCGCGGGTGTCACCAATGTAGAGGACAAGCTGGAAAAGAAAACCCGCACTTCCGGATGCGCCGTGGGTACAGTGTTTGGCGACATGATGGCAGGGCTGGAGGGGCTGCAGTTGCCGGATACACCAGTGCACACCAGTACCTTCTACGACCTTTCCTACCAGATCAACCACACCCCCAGCCTGTACATGGAAACCGGCGCCATTCATGGCACCGCCCTTTGTCAGGGGCTTGAGGTTCTGGCTTACATGGAAGATGTGGGGCGCCACAACGCGGTGGACAAGATTGCCGGCTGGATGCATCTGAATGACATCCCGGCAGCCGACAAAGTCCTCTACACCACAGGCCGCCTGACGTCCGAGATGGTGATCAAGACGGCCCTGATGGGCATCCCTACCCTGATCAGCCGCTCAGGCTTTACCGCCTGGGGCGTCGATATTGCCCGCCAGGTCGGGCTGACGCTGATAGGGCGGATGCGAGGCAAGAAATTCACCTGTCTCAGCGGCCAGCACCGCCTGGTGTTCGATCAGGACCTGTCGCAGGTCCCTGATGAAGAGAAGAAAATGCGCCGGAAAGGGGCAGAGCATGACTGAGTGCGCCGTCATTCTGGCCGGCGGCCAGGCCAACCGCATGGGCGGTGGTGATAAAGGGCGCCTGATGCTGGGCGACCAGTCACTGATCCAGCGTGTCATCGAGCGGATCACGCCGCAGGTCGACGCCGTAGTGCTCAACGCCAACGGGGAGTTAAGCCGGTTTGATGACCTGGGTTTGCCTGTGGTGGCCGACTCCATTGGCGATTTTCCGGGCCCGCTGGCCGGCGTGCTCGCCGGTATGGACTGGGCGGCTGAACAGGGCCATGAATGGCTGATCAGCGTCGCTGCGGATACCCCATGCTTCCCCCGGGATCTAGCCGCTCGGTTGGCCGAACGTGATACCCCGGTGGTGCTGGCCGCCACACCGGACCCGGAACGCGGGAGACTGCCCCAACCCACCTTTGGCCGCTGGCAGGTAGCGTTGCGGCATGACCTGCGAGCCGCCCTGAACGACGGAGTGCGCAAGATTCGCCAGTGGACCCAGGCTCAGGGCGAGTCGCTGGTGGTTTTTGGCGAGGACGACTTTTTCAACATCAATACACCGGAAGACCTGGCCTGGGCGGAGAAGCACCTGAAGTGAACGTTATAGGCATTGTGGGCTGGAAAAACTCCGGAAAAACCACGCTGGCCGCTGCTCTGATTCGCGAGCTGTCCGGCCGAGGATTAACGGTCAGCTCCATCAAGCATGCCCATCATGGGGTCGATGTGGACCAGCCCGGCACCGACAGCTACAAACACCGGGATGCCGGCGCCCGGGAGGTCATTCTGGCGGGGGGCCAGCGATTCGCCATCATGCATGAACTGCGAGGCGCCGATGAACCAACGCTGGATGAGCTCCTGGCCCGCCTGGCCCCCTGCGACTGGGTCGTGGTTGAGGGCTTCAAAACCCATTCACACCCCAAGATAGAAGTTCACCGAAGGGAGAGTTCCCGCAGCCCCCTTTATCTGGAAGATGCCAACATTATTGCGGTAGCGGCAGACTATGCTGCGGATTTTTCGGGGCCCGTTTTCGATGTGAACGATGTTCCCGGAATCGCTGACTTTATTCTGAGCCGTGAAAAACCATGAACGATACAACCAGCAACGGGAAAGCAATGAAACCGCTTCGTAACGACTGCTTTGCCCTGCCCCCCGGGGTCAACTGGACGCCGGTGGATGAGGCCCTGGAGCGTTTACGCTCACGCCTGCATCCGGTGGTGGGGGTGGATCGCGCTGTCCCGCTGTCACAGGTGAATGGCCGGATACTGGCAAGCGATGTCTATGCACCCCGCGCCCATCCTCCCAGCAACAATTCCGCGGTCGATGGTTATGCCCTGGCGGGACCAATAACCGAGGTACCCTGCGCCCTGCCCCTGGTTGATGGCCGCAGTGCCGCCGGCGGGCCGTACACCGGAGAGATACCCAAAGGCCATGCTATCCGGATCCTGACCGGCGCGGTCATACCGGCCGGCACCGATACGGTGGTCCTGGAAGAGGACTGCGAGGTGAAAGACGGGCAGCTACATCTGAACGGAACGCTGAAAGCGGGCGCCAACGCCCGTAAAGCCGGTGAAGACATCCAGGCCCAGGACCGGGTCCTCACGGCAGCAACCCGCCTGACCCCTACCCAGATTTCAGTGCTGGCCAGTGTCGGCGTCGAATCGGTCGATGTCTATCGGCCCCTTCGGGTTGGTGTCCTGTCCACCGGTGATGAAGTGAAACCTGTCGGCGCAGCGGTCACCGAGTGGCAGATTTACGATGCCAACCGCCCGATGCTGAGTGCGATGGTCACGCAGCTTGGCTACGAGCTGGTGGACCTGGGCCATGTGCTCGACCGCGCCGAGGACGTGAAGGAAGCGCTGGAGCGCGGCGCCGAGCAGTGCGACCTTATCCTCACCAGTGGCGGGGTGTCCGCAGGGGACGAGGATCATGTATCGAAAACCCTGAAAGCCCATGGCGACATCAGCAACTGGCGCATAGCGATAAAACCGGGCCGACCTCTCGCTCTGGCCATGTTCCAGGGGACGCCCGTGGTGGGTTTGCCTGGAAACCCGGTGGCCGCATGGGTCTGCGCGCTCCGTTTTGGTGCTCCGGCAATGGCACTGCTGGCAGGCGGGGAATGGTTCGAACCCCAAGGCTATGTCATGCCCGCCAACTTCTCCAAAAACAAGAAGCCGGGGCGCAGCGAGATGTTACGCGCCCGGGTCTGTGATGGTCAGGTTGAGGTTTTCGGGTCTGAAGGCTCCGGGCGGGTAACTGGCCTGGCCTGGTCCGAGGGTATGGTGGAGCTGGACGAGAGCGCCCAGCAGATCGAGCCGGGGACGCCCGTGCGGTTTATCCCCTACGGCAGCTTCGGGCTCTGAGCCTTTAGAGATTATTCATTCGTAGCCGCCGTGTACGGCAAAGGCCTCCAATGAAGCATCCTGGGGAGCCCGGGAGCGATAGGTTTCCTCAACACCCAGCTCGGTCAGCGTACGGCTGACCATCAGCAGGGTGTTTTCCTCGAAGTCCTCGCACATCCGGCGCATCTGGTCGATTTCTTCACAGGCAACCGGATAGGCAGCGTCAATATCCGGCGCGCCGTATACCTCGACAAAGGTTTGTGCCAGCGTCTGCTGCAACTGCTCCAGTTCGGCTTCGGTGATGTTGCATACGCCAACGAAACTGGCGCGGCCACCGGATTCGATGCTGTACCAGCCGTTGGTAAAGGCCTGACGCGCCTTGCCCTTCAGGTCCGCTTCGGTCCAGTTGGAGAACTCGAACCCGCCCGAAATGGCCCATTCCCCGCTGGGAGCCGGCGTTTCGTACACGTTCTCATCGGATATATCCAGTCGCAGGGTTCGGGCCAGTTTCATGTGTGCTCCGCGAATTCAATCAAACTCACTGTTTCGGTCATGACGTCCTGGCGCAACAGCATCCGGCCTTTCTCATCCAGCCCGACAAAGACGCCGGGCCTTGGCTGGTCGATCATTTTGCCCAGGGTGTCGCAGCGTGGCCGCCACTCGTTGTGTACCCGCTCAAACCCGCTGTCCATGAAGTAGGTCAGCCACAGAAGCGTGTGCTTGGCCCAGCTTTCCAGTAGCGCCATGGGCTCGACCTCACTGCAACCCTCTTCCAGCAGACAGGTTTCATTGGGATTATTACCCGGCTCGTCGCTCACAGGTATAAAAGGTACGTCGATACCAATCACCAGCCAGCTCGGGGGCGCCTTGGGATCTGACACATCCGCTGCGTAGCGAACGCCACCGCAGACCGCACCATTGACCTTGATGCGATTGGGCCATTGAAAAAACACAGGCACTTCCGGTGGAGCCAGGGCCCCCAGACTCTCGGCAAGGCCAATCTGGGCAACGTAGACCGCCTGGATGGCCTCTTCCAGAGGCGTTTCCGGCGCCAGCACCAGGGCCGCTCGCAGGGTATCGCCCGCTTCAGAGTAAAAGATCGTGCCGGAATCGACCCCGGCGATGGCCTGGCTGACGGCCTTGTCAAAAGGGTCCGTGTTTTTGGGCACAACCCGGCCCGACAGTAGCGGCGGGAACTGAGGTGACTCGATCATCGAATGGCCTGTGCGTAGGCGTCAGAGGCAACAATTTCATCGGCGATGCGCTGGAAAGACCGGGACTGAGGGCTATCCGGCTTCGACACCACAATGGGAACGCCACCGTCCGATCCAATCCGGATATCCAGATCGAGCGGGATTTCACCCAGGAAAGGGGCGCCCAGCTTTTCTGCCTCGGCCCGGGCACCGCCGGATCCGAAGGGGTGGTGCTCTTTACCGCAGCCGTCACAGATAAAGGATGCCATGTTCTCTATGATGCCAAACAGCGGTACATCCATCCGGTTGAACATATCAATGCCCTTGCGCGCGTCCATCAGGGCAATGTCCTGGGGCGTCGAGACCACAACGGCGCCCGCCACAAAGAATTTCTGGCTCAGGGTCATCTGCACATCACCGGTGCCCGGGGGCAGGTCCACCAGCAACACATCCAGCCTGCCCCAGTCCACCTGATTCATCATCTGCTCCAGGGCGCCCATCAGCATGGGCCCGCGCCAGACAATGGCTTCGCCATCCGGTGCCATCAGACCCAGGGACATCAGGGTCACGCCATGATTACGCAGGGGCAGGATGGTATGCCCGTCGGGGCTGGACGGCCGGCCGGAAACCCCCAGCATGCGGGGCTGGCTGGGGCCGTAGACGTCGGCATCCAGCAGGCCCACCTTAAGACCTTTCGAGGCCAGCGCTACCGCCAGATTGGACGCCACTGTTGACTTGCCTACGCCGCCCTTGCCCGAGGCAATGGCAATGATGCGATCAATCCCCTTCGGATTCTTGTCCTGCGGCCGGGGCGCGTCGGTACCGATCAGGTTGGATTTTCCCACTTCGGTGTACTGAACCATATTGAGTCCTGTTTGATTTTTCAGCTGTCGAGGTAGTCGTCACTGGTGCGAACCCGGGGACGCTCGCCTCCGGCCATGGGCGCGGTATCCCCGTGGAACTGGGCATTGACGCGACAGTCGTCACACATCTTGATGAGCTGAACATTATCAGACTTGCTGTACATCCAGTGTTTGTTTTCCAGTTTTTCAACAATCCGGTTAATGGTGCTGGCGACGCCAAAGGGCCTGCCACACTTGATGCACTCGAACGGATCTTCACCGTGCAGTGCCCGGGCACTCAGGGCGTCTTTCGACACATCCAGCTGGGGCACCAGGTTGATTGCTGTTTCGGGACAGGTGCTCTCGCAGACGCCGCACTGAACGCAGGCGTTCTCCGTGAACTGAACCTCCGGGCGGTCCGGATGATCACCAAGGGCGCCGGTGGGGCACAGCGATACGCAGGCCAGGCAGAGCGTGCATTTGTCAGGGTCGATCTCGATCGCACCATAGGGCGCACCCGCTGGCAGGGGGATCGGCGCTTCAATCTTGTCCGCCATCGCACTGACGGTAACCCGCGTGATGTCCCGGCGGCCACCAACCAGCAGTACCGGTTCGCTCACTCGCCCGGCGTTGTCCCCGGCCTCGCCAAGTTCTTCGGCTGCGATCACCCGGACCCGGCTGGGAGAGTTTTTGGTACCTTTCAACATGGCCTGGGCGAGCTCAACTTCCGCAGCAACTGCCCGGCGATCGATCTCGGTGTCCGCCAGGATCAGGACTTCGGCATAACCCGCGCCGAACGCCGCCATAATCTCAGCGTGGCCGATACGGTCAACCTGCTCCAGCCCCAGCGGGAGCAGATCGTCCGCCAGTCCATCGTGGTACCGTGCCAGGTAGGCAATGGCGTCGGCACCAGCGCCCAGGGTATGAACAACCAGGCGCGGGGACTCGTTGGTATGCTCGCGATAGACCCGGGCCATAACGTCCATGGACTGGGTCAGAGCCTCGAAGGGGGTTTCGTTCATGGTAATGGCTGAAGTCGGGCAGACCGCCGCACAGGTCCCGCAGCCGGCGCAAATATCAGAATCGATCTGCACATGTTCCCCGAAGGAGAAAATCGCCTCGGTGCTACAAACGTCCAGGCAGCGGGTGCAACCGGTCTGGTTCGACCGTGAATGGGCACACAGGGAGGTTTCCAGGTTGAAATACACGGTTTTCTCAAACTCACCGACCCTATCCCTGGCCGTCAGGGCGATACGCTCCAACTCCCCGGTTCTGGCCGGATCCGCCCAGAAGTAGCCGTTGCGTTTTTCATAGTGGGGAAACGCTGGCGCACCGCCACGCAGATCGATGAAAACATCGCACTCACTCCGGGCGGTGGCTTTAACCTCGCCATAACCAAGGGCACCACGACCCGCCGGATTCATGGCCTGAAGCTGGGAAAACTCCAGCTTGAAGTTTCCAAGCGCACCCTGGGCGCCCGTCAACTGACCTCTGGCCATGTCGTAACCAGCGGAGGGAAGCTGTATTGGCCCGGCGTCATTCACGATACAGGTCACGCCCAGCTCGTCCTGTACCAGCTCGGCCATCCTGATGGCCTGCTCGGTGGGGCCCACAATGCAGCACACCCCGCTGGACTGAATGGTTTTTACCGGCGCCACGGGAGCCGGTAGCTGAGCCGCGGCCATCAGGGCCGCCTGCTTGGCATGCAGGCGTCCGGGCTTGGCGCTCGGAGCACTCCAGCCAGCGCGATCCCGGATATCAATGGTACCCAGTGGCGCGGACTGCCCGGTTTCAGCCTGTACGTCCTCGCTCAAACGCTCGAACAGGGCCGCCTGTTGGCCACAGGCAATGAGCAGTTCGCTGCTACCAGCCATGTGCTCGGCCGCAGTTCTCATATCCGTGCCGCACAGTTGATCCACCATGATCACCTGTTCAGCTGCCGCGGCCGTTTGCAGTGCATCGGAATCAAAAGACTGGGTCTTGTCGCAGGTGCAAATCAGTAGGGTTTTATGTGCGCTCATCAGAATCTGCTCTTTTAGTTATTTTTATACGTATACGTGTTCAATATCGTTCATTGAGGATGACACACCCGTTTGTCATTCGACAATTGAAAATTGGCTAATTGTCGTCGCTCTGCTAGCTTCATAGTAGAGGGAGCCGCCATAAGCCGCATGAAGCGCAGTACAGAGAGCTGTCATGAGCCGTAACATAGATAGTTGGAAGCGCGAGCTGAAAATTGGTGCTGTCGTTCGGCGCTCGCCGGGCGTGACCCAGTGGGCGCGTGAGATCTGGAAGCCAGTCGCTGTCATACCCGGTGCGCCTGAGGCGTTCTGGAAAGAGTTGGTCCGCGAGGGCGAGGTAGTCGATTACCATGCCGGCACTGTGGCCATGGAATTATTTCGCGCCGATGTGGAAGGTTACCTTGTATCCCTGAATATGGCCGTTCCCTCCGTCTGGGTGATACTGGACAGGGATCAGACCGGTCGGTCCCCGTCAGGATGGGTTGTCAGCGCCGTTACCGCCAGCGCCCACGAGGCACTGGATTCCCTGGATAGTGGCGAAAGCATCGTCGAAGCAGTTCCGATTCCCGAGTCCATGGCGGCCTGGATCAAAGAGTTTATCGACATGCACTACGTCGATGAGCCTTTCAAGAAACGCCGTCGCGACGAGATCAGTGTTGACGGCAGCGAAGACGGCAAAGGCGATGCACGTATTCGTCAGGAGAGCGACGTTTTCCGGGCCCCTTCCAACCTGAAAACTCCGAGAGTGCACTGATGGCTGAGTCACGCTTACAGCGTTGGTCGCGCAAAAAAACCGGAGCCAGCAAAGAGGCTGAGCTCCCCCCTGCTTCGACCATCGAGCCCGAACCATCCCCGCAAGAGCAGGAACTCGCTGTTAATGAAGCCATGCCCGAGCGAGAGTTGCTGGAGAAGTACGATTTGCCTGACCCGGATGCCATCGAGCTTGGCACCGACGTTACAGGTTTCATGCGAAAAGAAATCCCGGAACTCCTGCGCCGCAGGGCCCTGCGCTCGCTCTGGAAATCCAACCCGGTTCTGGCGGTGTTGGACGGGCTCAATGACTACGATGAAGATTTCACGGACGCGGCCAATACGGGCAAGGCCATACAAACCTTGTATAAGGTAGGCCAGGGGTTCGACAGAACCCCGAAGGTTGATGAGAAATCAGATGGGCAGGCGGCAGTTCAGACCCAGGAGCCAGCCGAGGCGTCGGAAGCTTCTGCCCCTGAGGTAGCTGAAAAAGGCCAGGATGATAAAACGCTGGCGGAGAAGTCAGAGCCTGAAATCGCTGTCGAGCCCGTGACCACTGCTCGCCACGCGGATTTCGGGGCGCCCCGGACTGAGGCGGAAACTGCGCCGCGCTATCGACCACGGATGCGTTTTGATCATTAGTTTTGGCTATCAGCAGCGTTCGGAAGTGCAATTGCCCCCGAACCTGATTGGGCGTATAAAGAATGAACAAATGTCCATAAATTAATGTCGCTAAAGACGTCTAACAAAAACATAAAGGACAGAGATTTGACCAACACTGCTGAAATCCAATGCCCCCGCTCAATCACCGACGAAGAGCGCGCCCGAGCCCAGATGTATCAGTTGCTCGGTGTCTTGCTGAGCGGTCCACCCTCGAGTGAGCTACTTCAGGGGCTGGCATCCCTGAGAGGGGATGACACCGCCCTGGGGTCCGCCTCCAGGGCTTTGGCTGCTCTCGCCGAGCGCACCTCACCTGAAGACGCCAATCGCGAATACAACAACCTGTTCATCGGCGTCGGCCGTGGTGAACTGCTGCCGTTCGCCAGCTATTACCTGACCGGTTTCCTGAACGAAAAACCCCTTGCAATCCTGCGTGGCGACCTGAGGGCCAGGGGCATCAAGGCCAGTGACGACGTTAAAGAACCTGAAGATCATATGGGCACACTCTGTGAAATCATGGCCGGCATCATTACCGGCGAGTTCGAGTGCGACAGCGATCTGTCTTCGCAAAAAGCGTTTTTTGACGCGCACCTGGCAAAGTGGGCGGCATTGTTTTTTAACGATTTGGAGAAAGCGCAAACCGCGGTTTTCTACGCGCCCGTGGGCACGCTGGGGCGTGCTTTCATGGAAGTAGAAGCCGAGGCGTTTGCACTTCAATAACCGGGATCTGTCCGATCCCTTAACCCAGGTGGAGGTCCTATGGACAACCAACAGCGTGATAACAGCCGTCGCCGTTTCTTGCGAATGGCAGCAACAGCAGTTCCAGCTGCCGTTGCCGTGGCAGTAGCACCGAACGCCGCAGCCGAGGTCGTTAGAAATGACGCCCCTAAAAGCCGCGGCCTGCGTGACACTGAACACACACGTAAGTATCTGGAATCGGCTCGCTTTTAAGGGAGCGTGAGTCATTCAAGGTTGCGAAAGGCTCTTGAATGACCGCACTTCCGGAAGAACGAGAATAAAAAAAGAGAGAGGTACGAGTCATGTTGAGGAAGAAAACCAACGGGGTAGCGAAAGGCTCCCGTGCTGGATCTTTACTTTCATCCCTCGCTGCAACGACCATGGACCGCCGGGGTTTTCTGACGGCCTCAGGCGTCGCAGTGGGTGGCCTGGCGGCTTTGTCGCTGCCGTCCAAGCGCGTCCAGGCGGCAACCCCGTCGAAAGAGGGCGGCGAAGTCGTTATCAAAAAGTCAGTGTGTACGCACTGTTCGGTTGGCTGCACGGTCGAGGCTGAGGTTCAGGATGGCGTATGGACCGGCCAGGAGCCGGGATGGGACAGCCCATTCAATATGGGCGCCCACTGCGCCAAGGGCGCATCGGTGCGCGAGCACGGCCACGGTGAACGCCGGCTGAAATATCCCATGAAAATGGTCAACGGCGAGTGGCAGAAGATCCCCTGGGACCAGGCCATCAACGAGATCGGCGACAAGATGTTGCAGATCCGCGACGAGAGCGGCCCGGACTCGGTCTACTGGCTGGGCAGCGCGAAGTTCTCCAACGAAGGCTCCTACCTGTTCCGGAAGTTTGCGGCCTACTGGGGCACCAACAATGTCGATCACCAGGCCCGGATCTGTCACTCAACGACGGTCGCCGGCGTAGCCAATACCTGGGGCTACGGGGCAATGACCAACTCGTACAACGACATCCACAATTCCAAGGCGATCTTCCTGATCGGCGGTAACCCCGCGGAAGCACACCCTGTGTCGCTGCTGCACATTCTCAGGGCCAAGGAACAGAACAACGCGCCCCTCATCGTTTGTGATCCACGCTTCACACGCACCGCGGCCCATGCCGATGAGTATGTGCGTTTCCGCCCGGGTTCAGACGTCGCGCTGATCTGGGGCCTGTTGTGGCACATCTTTGAAAACGGCTGGGAAGACAAGGAGTTCATCCGCACCAGGGTTTACGGCATGGATGACATCCGTGAAGAAGTAAAGCGCTGGAATCCTGAAGAAGTGGAGCGCGTTACCGGTGTCCCCGGAGCGCAACTTGAGCGCGTCGCGCGCACCCTGGTCAACAACCGCCCGGGCACTGTCATCTGGTGCATGGGTGGAACCCAGCATACCAATGGTAACAACAACACCCGTGCGTACTGCGTGTTGCAGCTGGCACTCGGCAACATGGGCGTGCCAGGCGGCGGCACCAACATCTTCCGCGGACACGATAACGTCCAGGGCGCCACCGACCTGGGTGTCCTGGCCGATACCCTGCCTGGCTACTACGGCCTGGCCGCCGGTTCCTGGGCTCACTGGGCCCGCGTCTGGGAGGAAGACCTGGACTGGCTGAAGGGTCGCTTTGCAACCTGGGACAAAGATGGCAAGTCCCGAGCCATGATGAACGAGAAGGGCATTCCCGTGTCCCGCTGGATCGACGGTGTTCTGGAAGCCAAGGAAAACCTGGGGCAGCCAGACAACACCCGGGCCATGGTTCTGTGGGGCCACGCGCCCAACTCGCAGACCCGTATGCTTGAAATGAAGGAAGCCATGGAAAAACTCGATCTGCTGGTCGTCGTGGACCCCTTCCCCACTGTTTCGGCAGTGCTGCATGATCGTAAAGAGGGCGCCTACCTGCTGCCAGCAACCACGCAGTTCGAGACTTCCGGGTCAGTGACCGCCTCCAACCGGTCGCTCCAGTGGCGGGAAAAGGTCTTCGATCCCCTGTTTGAATCGAAAGTCGATCATGAAATCATGAAGCTGTTTGCTGACAAGTTCGGTTTTACCGATCGCATGTTCCGCAACATTGCTATTGAAGGCGACGAGCCGGTCATTGAAGACATCACTCGCGAATTCAACCGTGGCATGTGGACCATTGGCTACACCGGACAATCGCCGGAACGCCTCAAGAAGCACATGGCAAACCAGCATCATTTCGACAAGACCAGCCTCCGCGCGGTGGGTGGGCCCTGCGATGGTGATGTCTACGGTATGCCATGGCCATGCTGGGGCACCCCCGAGATGAACCACCCGGGAACACCGAACCTGTACGACATGTCGTTGCCGGTATCTGAGGGTGGTCTCACCTTCCGTGCCCGTTTTGGTGTCGAGCGCGACGGCGAGAACCTGCTTGCCGAAGGCGTCTATTCGAAAAACTCGGATATCAAGGACGGCTACCCCGAGTTCACCATGCAGATGCTGATGGACCTGGGCTGGGATGGCGACCTCACGGACGAAGAACGTGCCAGCATTGACGCAGTTGCAGGCGCTGAAACCAACTGGAAGACAGATCTTTCAGGCGGCATCCAGCGTGTTGCAATCAAGCACGAGTGTGCGCCCTTCGGTAATGCCAAGGCCCGCGCGATTGTCTGGAACTTCCCGGACCCTGTGCCGCTTCACCGCGAACCGCTGTACACCAACCGCCGTGATCTGGTGGAAGACTACCCCACCTATGCCGACAAGCACTTCTGGCGTGTCCCGACCCTGTACGAGTCCATCCAGAAGAAGGACTTCAGCAAGGACTTCCCCCTCATTCTCACTTCAGGCCGACTGGTTGAATATGAGGGTGGTGGCGATGAGACCCGCTCAAACCCCTGGCTGGCGGAACTGCAGCAGGACATGTTCATTGAGGTGAATCCGTACGATGCGAATAACCTGAACATTCGTGAAGGCAACGACGTCTGGGTTTCTGGCCCTGAAGGCGCGCGCATCAAGGTGAAGGCGATGATCACAGAACGCGTCGGCAGAGGGGTGGTCTTTATGCCCTTCCACTTCGGTGGGCACCTGGAAGGTAAGGACCTGAGGGACAAGTACCCCAAAGGTGCTGACCCCTACGTCCTGGGTGAATCCACTAACACGGTTCAGACATACGGGTATGACTCGGTCACGCAGATGCAAGAGACCAAGTGCACCCTGTGTTCGATCATGCCGGCATAACAATAAGAGGTGTACAACATGGCACTTGAAGGACAAGCACGAGCAAAGTTTCTTTGCGATGCCGAGCGCTGCATTGAATGTAATGCCTGCGTTACAGCCTGTAAGAATGAGCATGAGGTCCCCTGGGGCATCAACCGTCGACGTGTGGTGACCATCGAAGATGGGAAACCTGGCGAGCGGTCGATCTCGGTAGCCTGCATGCACTGTTCAGACGCGCCCTGTATGGCCGTCTGTCCGACGGATTGCTTCTACCAGACCGAAGACGGGATAGTGTTGCACTCCAAGGACTTGTGTATTGGTTGTGGGTATTGTTTCTACGCCTGCCCCTTCGGCGCGCCCCAGTTCCCCCAGGCGGGCAACTATGGCAGCCGGGGCAAGATGGACAAATGCACGTTCTGTGCAGGCGGTCCTGAAGAAGACAATTCAACGACCGAGTTCAACAAATACGGTCGCAACCGTATTGCGGAGGGCAAGCTGCCAATCTGCGCGGAAATGTGCTCGACCAAAGCGCTGTTGGCCGGTGATGGCAACGACGTGGCGGACATCTATCGCCAGCGCGTGGTGAACCGTGGTTTCGGTTCAGGCGCCTGGGGATGGGGCACGGCCTACGAGAAGAAGGGCGCTTAAGCCCACCTGATGATTCCGGGGCCTTGGTGCCCCGGAATTCATTGAGGCAAAGGATTCTTTTTGTTCATTCCGCTGGAGTGCTCTCATGAACTTTAAAACATTCGGTGCCGCCGTCTTTGTACTGGCGACACTGCTTTTCAACCCCGGTTGGGCGCAAGAAGCCCCCGAGGTTGATCGGACAAGTACCGGGGGCGCTCAAACCCTGGAAGACATCATGGCCCGTCAGAAGCAGTTGGACGTTGACGAGTCATTCCGATCGGAAAATCTTGGTGATCCAGCCAATGCGGCGGCGATCGACGAGCAACTGGGTACTCTCGGAGGGCGCTCCCAGGCCGATGCCTGGCGAGGCGTTCGCTACAACGAGATTGACCTGAGCACACAGGTTCGCGGCCCTGCAGTTGACGTGCTGATCCAGGACGGAGGCATGCCCTGGTATGAGTTGCGTAAGGGACCGGTCATCACCTATGGCGGTGGTGCAATCCTGGCCATAATCATACTGCTTGCGGTGTTCTACTTTATTCGGGGCAGGATAAGGATCGATGGCGGGCCTGCAGGCACAAGGATTGAACGATTCAAGGCCATCGAACGCTTTGGCCACTGGCTATTGGCCGGTTCGTTTATCGCATTGGCACTGACCGGTCTGCTCACCCTTATGGGGCGCAGTTTCCTGATCCCCGTTATCGGGCACGAAGCCTTTTCTCCTCTGGCTATCGGCTCCAAGTGGCTTCACAACAACATTGCCTGGGCGTTCATGCTGGGCCTGGTGATGACGTTCGTCATGTGGGTGGCGCACAACATCCCCAACAAGCTGGATTGGCATTGGCTTAAGGCAGGCGGCGGCATCGTTGGCAATGCCCATCCTTCGGCAAAGAAATTCAATGCCGGCCAGAAAATTGTTTTCTGGACTGTGATGATACTGGGCTTTTCGGTCTCCCTGTCGGGCCTGTCACTGCTGTTTCCATTCGAGATGCCCATGTTTGCCTCGACCTTTGAGGTCATGAACAGCATTCTGGGAACCGATTTCCCGACCGCCCTGGCTCCACACGAAGAGATGCAGTACGCCAATATCTGGCACTCGATTGTGGCGTTTCTGATGATGGTGGCCATCATCGCGCACATCTATATCGGCACCGTCGGTATGGAAGGTGCGTACGATGCCATGGGTACTGGTCAGGTTGATCTGGAGTGGGCACGCCAACATCACGATCTGTGGGTGGAAGAGGTCCAGGCCAAACAGGGCAAAGGAGAATCATCGTGAAAGTCATGATTGCTGCATTTATCGCCGCCCTGGTGATCGCCGCCCTCGCGCCGGTGGTTCTGGATCAGTTCGGGTGGTCGTCAGCCGAGCAATACAGCAGTGAAGGCGTGCGGCTTGACTGATCAGTCAGAGGCACCGCAAGAGGTATACCAGATCGACGCCGTCGGTCTGGTATGCCCCCTTCCCGTTCTGCGCTTTAAAAAACGCACCCAGCACCTGCCCAGCGGTACGCTGGTCGACTTCCTGGCCGATGACCCCAGTGGCCGCAAGGATTTGCAGACACTGTGCGAGCTGACCGGCCACCGGATTGAATGGATTCGCGAAGAGGATGCGGGTGTTACCCGTTATCGCATCCGCCTGGCATAGCAACTTACTCTTCAAGCATCGCCATGAACTCACCAGGCAAGAGCGCCTTTCACGTAAAAAAAACAATATGTTGTGAAACAGGCCTCTTCGGTTGGCGAGCGCTGTTGGTCTGAATCAGGTGAACATCGATGGCCACTACCTACGGACTAAATCATCCGTTGAAAGATACCGTCCTTGCGCAGCAAATGGCGCAGGGCTGCCGCGATATGGCCGGCAATCAATACACCCAGCGTTATGGCAAGCCACCCGTGTATGTAAAACAGACGGGAGGCCAGCTCCTCGTCCTCGGGTACAAAAGGCATGGCAGGAAGCCTGAAATCGCCCAGTATGTCCAGAGCCGGATACGCCGTCACACCGGCCCAGCCAAACAACGGTGTTATCACCAGCAGTATATACATCAGGTGATGTACGCTCCTGGCCGCCACCTGCAACGTGCGTGGCATCTCATCCGGATATGGCGGAGTTTTTACTCGGATTTTCACCCCGATCCGCAGAATCATCAGCAGTAACACGCTGAAACCAATGGTTTTGTGCACACTGTACAATGTATTCGTCAGCGCCCCCCAGATCTCAGCTTCCGCCCGTGACGCCATCCAGAGCCCAACGGGGATCAACGTCAGAACCATCAGCGCCATTACCCAATGCAGTACCCGCCAGCCTGTGGGGTATTTCTCAATCCGCGGCATACTCTCCCCTCCACGTCATTCCCTATCGCTTCGGTGCTGGATCCATGATCGGATTTATTCGCGTGTTCCGCAAGAGTGGTGTTGAAGTGACGGAAGCCGGGCATAGATGTCCCCCGAGGCAATCCCGGCAGCTCCCGCCTCAAGCCAATGCCTGAGTGACTCTGGTTCCTGCCATGAGGACCAGATAAAACAGCGTTGCTCGCCAGCAACCACGTTGAACTCGTACCGGCCCAGTCGCTCCAACTCATCAAGACATCGCGATGCCTGATCCAGCGTGCCATTCACGAATTCAAACGACAGAGCCGGCAGCGGCTGGCTCAACCCCGCCAGCACTTCCCCCTCAAAGCCTTCCACATCAATTTTGCAGAAGCAGGGCCGGCCATACTGCCGTATCAGCTCGTCCAGAGTGGTGACCGTCACGGTGACCGAGTCTTCCCAGCGCACGTGCCGGAAACCAGCCGTCGTTGTACGCAGGTGGTCGCACCAGCGGCTGTCCAGTGAGGCCACAGTGGGATGGCGTAAGCTCAGCGCCAGTTCGGCCTTGCCCGGTGTCCACCCCACCGCCAATGGCAGACACACAACCCCAGACTGGTGACGGGTCAGCCATCGCAGCCAACGAAGCAGCCGTGGTTGCGGCTCCACCGCCACCACCCGGGCCCCCAGTGCGGAAAATGCAGAGCTGCGGTCGCCCAGATGGGCACCAATATCGAAGACCAGATCCCCGGGGCTGACGAATTCACTGTAGAGCTGGCGTAAAGCCCTCTGGCGGCCGGGTCGCCGGTAGATGACCAGGGACCGTACCAGCCCCAGCCCGCGGTTCAGTTGGTCCATAGTCGCAACCCGCAAGGTCAACCTCCTGTTACTCTCCACCCGGAGCTGACATGCTCAGGGCCTGTCATCCGGCGGCGCGCCCTCTCCACACTTCCTGCAATCAAGCTCAAACCCCAGCATCGACTTCCTGCCCTCCTCACTGGTGACCCAGGGGCGGTTCACCCACGGCGGCGTATGACGCATATGCTGATTATGGCCATTGTTCTTCCGCTCCGCCACACGCTTACAATTAACTGGGCAGGAATTCCCTGCCCCAGCCAAGTCCAGCGATGTTCCGCTCGATCATGGAGTCAATCTCCGCTTCGGTATAACCCACGCTGCTCAGGACGTGGCGGGTTGAGTGGCCAAAGCGCTCCGTCGGCCTGAAGGCCCTGATTGAGGCCTCAACGGGGCGAATCGAGTAGTGGTCCACCTGGGTCACAACGTGGCCACTGGGGTGAGCGCTATACGTTGAGAAGGCAAAGCTGCCCCGATCAGTGCCTGGTGTGCCATCGGCCTCGCGACAGTAGGTGCTTCGCAGCTCTTCAATAGCCATCGGCTTCACAGCGGCGACATCGACACCCCGCAACGCGGTCACCCAGTAGTCTGCGGGCGCCTTGCTCAGGGCCCGGTTGAGAAATGTCCTGATGTCGCCAGCCTGCGAAATGCCCTGTAATCCCTCCACCTGCTCCAGCCTGTCCAGTTCCGATCGATTGGAGTCGATGAAGATCCAGGCATCGGCGGTCCGGTAGAAGTGGGACAGTTCGTGGTTACCCAGGGCTTCGCGGCCCGACGGCTCGTTGAACGGCGCTCTTCCGGCATAATCGAAGGCAAAGGGGGCTTGTGCCAGGTTGGTTACCGCCGACAGCGAGGTTCTGGCGCGTGATACCCTGCCGGTCTTGTGCTTGCGATAAAGCGCCACGGCCATACCGAGCCCGGCGGCAAAGCCACAGTTAACATCGAGCGTTCCCAGGTGCGCATGCTCTTCCGGCGTCTCCGGACCACCGAAGCGGCTCATGATGCCACTGTTGGCCTGGATAATATCGTCGTACCCGATGTAATCGGTTCTGGGGCCTCTTCGGGGCCCACCCAGGCAATCCAGTCGACAGAACAGGACACCGGGACTCACCGCCTGAAGACTTTCGTGGTCCAGCCCCAACGGTTTCATCTGGCGTTCCGGCGCATTGATGACCACAATATCGACCGAGCGTACCAGCCGGTTAAACGCTCTCCGCCCCTCGGCACTGGTAATGTCCAGCAGGGAGCTCTGCTTGCTGACACCTGTCTGGAAGGTAAAGAGGGTGCCGATCAGCGGATCGTACAGAGGGGTTACCAGATCCAGCTTAATCACCTCGGCACCGAAGCGACTGAGGAACGCGGTGGCGTGCGGACCGGCAATCACATTGGTGAGGTCAAGGATGCGGACACCTTCAAGCCATCCCCTGCCACTTGCCGGCTGAATGTCGGCGCCTGTGGGACGGGTCCTGTCTTCCCCCGCCGCCACGGTCATCAGCTCAGTGAGCGCTTCCTCGTAACTTACATTGCGGCGTGGGCGTGGGGTCAGCATGTCCCCGGCAGTATCTTCCAGCCAGGCGATGGGGCCGCCCTGCTTCATCCGGCCGTATTCCGGATCATCCACTTCCACGATCAGGCCTGCCGCATTGGTGTGCTCGTCATTGACCCATTCCTGCGTGGTACGGTGAGGCGCGCCCGGAATCTGCCCCTCGCCAAACAGCCGCCCCCACTCTTCCGAGGTACGAGTGAGGAAGACCTCTTTCATCCTGGAGGAAATGAGATCGGCCCATTTTCTTGGCAACGGGTAAACACCGAGGGAGGCTTCGCCTTCCCATTCGGCAATGGGCAAGTGGGGGTTTTCGACTTCCGGCAGGCCTTCATTCACCAGTTCATCGTAGATCCCCAGCAGCTTCAGGGCGCGTTTGGCGTGGTTACGATGGGACGGGCAGACACAATAGAACATGCGACCATCGGCGCATTTATACGTACGGTAAAAAGGATCCAGATATTCCTGCAACTGGTCGTAGGTCAGATCCATTTCGACATTGTTGGCTTTGCGGCACTCGATCTCCTCTTCCCGCATGGTTTTGTAGCGATCAGGCAGGCCTTCGATTACGTATGAGTTGTAAGAAAGTCCCTCCATCAGGGCGGCGGCCACCGGCACTTCGATGCTGTCGCCCCGGCCGGTTTTCTCCCGCTCGAACAGGCTTAGAACGACCGAGCTTGCAGCCAGGGAGACCGCGTAGGAAGAGCCCAGGGGCAAGGGCGAGAAACTGGGGTTCACGCCCATCAGTACGCGGTTGAAGCCCATGTCGGTGAAGGCACCGCAGGTTGCGGCAACGACTGCTTCGGTGGCCTTCCATTCCTTACGCAGATCATCGTTGCAGGCAAAACCGGGAATCGACAGGGTGATCAGTTCCGGACGTTCAGTACGCAGCCGCCTGAAATCGATCCCCAGTTTTTTCATCACTCCCGGACGGAAATTCTCAATCACGATATCGGCCTGCTCGATCAGTGCCAGTGCCTGGTTCAGACCGGCCTCCTGCTTCAGGTCCAGGCGTATACAGCTCTTGTTGCGATTCAACACAGCATTGGCCGGATGATTCCACTGAGGACCTTCGGGCGGATCCACATGGACCACGGTTGCTCCAAAGTCCGCCAGGACCATAGCGACGGCCGGACCTGCTATCTGCTGCCCAAAGTCCACGACTCTGACACCCACTAACGGAAGCTGTGATTCGTTGTTCATAGCAGTCTTTCCCCTCTCAGATTCCAACGTTCGGCTGTAGACGGCTCTCGTTGGGATATGGCTAATGTCGAGCCCGAGGTCTCGATGGGGCCAATGTTAGGGACAGGAAAGATCGTTGAACCAGCAATAAAAAATGACCCTCAGGCCCGATTTTTCTTATGGCTGCCCAAGCCAGGAACAACAAAGTGTGGTCCAGGGCCTGCTTTTTATTGATTCAATCCATCCCTCTGGGCAGGATAAGAGGGGCTTTTGCATTCAACGAATGAATCGGGATCGACAAAAACAGAGCCACTACCATGAAGAAGAAACTCCCGCCATTGAACTGGCTCAGGGCGTTCGAAGCGACCGCACGGCATTTGAGTTTTACCCATGCCGCCGTCGAGCTCCATCTCACCCAGGCCGCGATCAGCCAACAGGTTAAAGGTCTGGAGTCGCAGTTGGGAATGCCATTGTTCAAGCGGCTTCCCCGCGGGCTCGAACTGACCGACGCCGGCATGGGATATCTTCCAGTGGTTCACGAATGCATTCGGCGCCTGGCTACCGCAACCGATGAGATCTTTGGCCAGGGCAAGGGGAGGTTATTGGCAGTACGCGCAAATCTTGTGTTTCTCACGAACTGGTTAGCCCCGCGATTCCATCGATTCCGCGAGCGCTACCCGGACATTGGTGTCCGGTTTACCAGTAATATCTGGCTGGATGATGGCGGAAAGGAATCCGATATGGAGATCCGCTACGGCAAGGGACAATGGCCCGGCCTGGTGTCAGATCGACTGAGCTGGGATGAACTGTTTCCGGTTTGCAGTCCAGCGCTGGCAAGCCATCAGGAGCTACCGAAAGTGCCTGAGCAGCTTTCGGGTCACACGCTGCTTCATGTCATCGGGTATGAGGAAGGTTGGGGGTATTGGCTGGACCAGACCGGTTTCAACCATGTCAAATCCGATCATGAACTACAGTTCGACACCCTGATCTCCGCCCTGGAAATGGCGCGGCAGGGCGAAGGCATCGCCTTGGGCAGAACGTCCCTGGTCAAGGATATGATGGCCAAAAAAGAGCTGGTCTCACTGTTCGAACTCCGGATACCAACCTCGGAGGCGTTCTACCTGGTTCGCCCGGAGTACAGAGTTCTCCATCCTCATGCCGAGATTTTCCGCGCCTGGATTGTCGAGGAGGCTGAACAGGAACGTGATGATGGCCGCCATGTAGTCTGAATTTTCCCAACAGCTGCCCGCTGTCTCGCCGGCTATAGTGGTGGAGCTTCCAAAGGGCGGTCACTGTTCGCAAGCACCCATTCCAGGAAAACCCGCTTTGCGGGAGCCACATCTTCCGGGTGAACATCGACAACGCCATATCCGCCGTCCGTTCCCAGCCTCAGTTGGTCGAGCCCTACCAGCATGCGGCGGTCCAGGAGATCGTCGACCAGCCCCCGCCAGCCCAATGCGACCCCCTGCCCGGCAATTGCAGCCTGGATCAGCAGCGGATAGTTATTGAATGTGAGTTCCGGGGGCGCCAGTGGCGGTGGCGCCCCCAGGCTCTCGAAGTAGCCTGGCCAGTCCAGCCAGCGTTGTCCCTGATCGGCCGTCAGTGTCAACAATGGCACTTCGCCTAATCGTGCCAAATCATCAATCGGGCCATACTGGTCCAGGAACCCCGGGCCGCACACCGGTAGAACCTCTTCATTGAGCAGCCGGGGGACGCCTTCCAATTCACGCCGGTCACCAAAAACAATGGCAACATCGGCTCCCTGCTTCCGCCAGTCGAAGACACCCTGGTTGGTCATAATCCGGACATCAATGTGGGGGTGTTGTCTGCGAAAGTCCGGCAGCCTGGGTAGCAGCCAGTATGTGGCCAGGGAAAAGTCTGTGAGGATATTCAGCTGTGGGTTGCGGTGACGCTGCTGCAGACGCCCAATCGTTTTCTCTATGGTGGCGAATCCCTCCTGGACGCTCTCGAACAGGGCCCTGCCTGGCTCGGTCAACTGGACGCCACGATAAACCCGGTCGAATAGCTTCAACCCAAGCTGCTCTTCAAGCGCTCGTACCTGTTGACTGACGGCCGACTGCGTTGAACGCAATTCCCTGGCCGAGGCGGTGAAGTTCAGGTGGCGGGCCGCTGACTCAAAGATACGCAAACTGTTGGGTGATATACGCCTGTTCGTCAATGACATTAGTACACCTAATACCAGCTATTAGAAATCAGCGAGTTTACAGATCTTAAGATTAGCGGAGAATATGGAATTAACTAAAACCAATTCTTTCAACGCCAGGAGCTTTTTCAAATGGCGGACAAGCAGCCGAACATCCTGTTTCTCATGGCGGATCAGATCGCCGCTACATCACTGCCCTTCCATGGCCACAAAGTCGTCAAGACGCCCAACCTGTCACGCCTGGCGGAAGAGGGGGTGGTTTTCGACTCGGCCTATTGCAACACCCCCCTCTGTGCACCGTCGCGTTTCGTCTTGATGGCCGGCCAGCTGCCGTCGCGGATTGGCGCTTTTGACAACGCCTCTGAACTGGCTGCCGATACGCCCACCTTCGCCCATTACCTGCGCGACGCCGGTTACCTCACCGCCCTCTCCGGCAAGATGCACTTCTGTGGCCCCGACCAGCTCCACGGTTTCGAGCAGCGCCTGACCAGCGATATCTATCCCGCCGATTTTGGCTGGCATGTCGACTGGGAGAACTTCGAGAAGCGCCCCAGCTACTATCACAACATGTCGTCGGTCACCCAGGCCGGGCCCTGCGTGCGCTCCAACCAGCTCGATTTCGATGACGAGGTGACCTTCCACGCCCAGCGCTTCCTCTACGACTATGCGCGCAGCGATCGGGATCGTCCGTTCAGCCTCACGGTTTCACTGACCCATCCGCACGATCCCTACACCATTCCCCGGGAGTACTGGGATCGCTACGACCATGACGAGATTGACATGCCCCGGGTGCCCTATTCCCGGAAGCTTATGGACGCTCACTCCCAGCGCCTGCGTTACGTCTACCAATGCAACGAGGACACCATCACCGACGAGCAGATACGCAACGCGCGTCGTGCCTACTACGGAGCCATCAGCTACGTCGACGATCAGCTCGGCAAGGTACTGAAGGCCCTTCGGGAAACCGGGCTGGATGAGAACACCATTATTGTGTTCTCCGGCGATCATGGTGACATGCTTGGGGAACGGGGCCTCTGGTACAAGATGAGCTGGTTCGAGGGCTCCGCCCGCGTGCCAATGATCATCCACGCGCCAGGTCGCTTCGCTGCCGGCCGGGTTCGCCAGTCGGTATCCACCATGGACCTGCTACCAACCTTCGCTGAGTGGGCCAACGATGGCAAGGCTCCGGCCTACGCGGTGCCCGTGGACGGCCGCAGCCTCAATCCCCACCTCACCGGCCAGGGCGGCCATGACGAGGTGATCGGCGAATATTGCGGCGAAGGCGCCATCGCCCCCCTGCTGATGATCCGCCGGGGGCGCTACAAGTTTGTCCATTCAGCGCCGGACCCCGACCAACTGTTCGACCTCGAGGCCGACCCTCTGGAGCTGAGCAACCTGGCCGAGGAGCCCGACTATCAGGAGCTGCTCCAGCATTTCCGCAACGAGGTAGCCCAGCGCTGGGATACCGGGAAGCTTCACCAGGCGGTGCTCGACAGCCAGCGCCGCCGCAAGCTGATCGCCCGCGCGAATATGAAGGGCCAGGTCACGCCCTGGGACCATCAGCCTTACTTCGACGCCAGCACCCAGTACATGCGCAACACCGTGGACCTCGATGATCTTGAGGCGCGGGCGCGCTTCCCGAAAGCAACCGTCACATCATGATCGCGGGCCGCCCTTGTAGTTCAACCAGGCGCGCCCATAATTACCAGGCTGCTGATTTATCTGAAAGAGTTTCCGATATTCCATGTTATGGATAAGAAGGACAAATAACTCATGAGCACCCCAACGAAATCCTCGCCCCCCGATTACACCAGCGACATGAAAACGGACTACAAGGTCGGCCAGGACAACATCGAGGGGAAGCTGGGGCCCATCGGTTTCGATATCCACAACCGGGTCTTCGTCGTATCGGCACTCGCGTCCGTTGTTTTCATCGTACTCACCCTGCTGTTTCCCGAGCGGGCGGGCAGTATCTTCCAATCCATCGTCAGCTTCTCAACGGGCACTCTGGATTGGTATTTCATGATAGTGGTCAATACGTTTGTCCTCTTCTCCCTGGCGCTCGTTGTCCTGCCCTACGGGTCAGTGAGGCTGGGGGGCCCCGATGCCCGGCCGGAGTATAGCTATCTGTCCTGGTTCGCCATGCTGTTCACCGCCGGTATCGGTATCGGGCTGCTTTTCTTCAGTGTTCTGGAGCCGGTCTACCATGCCAATGTGTCCTTGCCCCTGAGCGTTCTGTCGCCCTTTGGCGCCGATGGCGCGCTGAATTCGGAGGCTATCCCGGAAGCCAGCGCCCTGGGCCTGGCCGGCACCTTTCTTCATTGGGGCATCCACGGCTGGGCTGTCTATGTGGTCATGGCTTTGGCGCTGGCCCTGTTCACCTATAACAAGGGGCTGCCCTTTTCCATTCGCTCGGTGTTCTTTCCGGTTCTTGGTGACCGCGTCTGGGGCTGGTGGGGTGATGTGATCGACATACTCGCCGTGTTTTCCACCCTGTTCGGACTTGCCACGGCACTCGGGCTCGGGGCACAGCAGGCCAATGCGGGGATGAACTTCGTCTTTGACCTGGCTGTTACCACCACCACACAAGTCATCGTGATCATGGTGGTAACGGCCGTGGCCCTGGTATCGGTGTGGCGCGGGCTCGATGGAGGCCTGAAGAAACTCTCCGAGATCAACATGATTCTGGCGGTGGTGTTCTTCTTTTTTGTACTGTTCGCCGGGCCCACCCTCATAGGCCTGAACGGGTTCTGGACAGGATTGGTGACCTACGTGAAAGAGCTGATCCCCATGTCGGCCCCTTTTGGTCGTGACGATGACGCCTACCGCCAGGGCTGGACTGTTTTCTACTGGGCCTGGTGGATCAGTTGGGCACCGTTCGTGGGTATGTTCATTGCGCGGGTGTCACGGGGGCGTACGGTCAGGGAATTCGTGATCTGTGTGCTACTGATTCCCAGCCTGTTCATTTTTATCTGGATGGGCATCTTCGGCGGTATCGCACTGGATCAGCTCTATGCCGACCCCGGCAACAGCCTTGTCAAGGCTTATGTCATCGACGACTACCGCCCCGAGCTGTCGGTGTTCGGCATGCTGAATGAACTGCCGCTGTCCGGCGTCAGCTCTATATTCGCCATCGTTCTGGCACTGATCTTCTTCGTCACCTCGTCGGATTCCGGCTCCCTGGTCATCGATACCATCAC
>CAZFPG010000007.1:0-25740 GCA_964521055.1 uncultured Marinobacter sp. | reverse complement strand
CGAGGATCAACTGGGCTACGTGCAGGTATTCAAGGACCTTGGCGTTGGGGTGGTGCAGATGTGCTACAACACCCAGAACCTGATTGGCACCGGTTGTTATGAGCGTGACGGGGGACTGTCGGGCTTCGGCCGTGAAATCGTCGCCGAAATGAACCGCGTCGGCATTATGTGCGATCTGTCCCACGTTGGCAGCAAGACCTCCGAGGAAGTCATCCTGGCCTCCAACAAACCGGTCTGCTATTCCCACTGCCTGCCGTCCGGCCTGAAAGAGCATCCCCGCAACAAGTCCGACGAGGAACTCAAGTTCATCGCCGATCATGGCGGCTTCGTTGGCGTCACCATGTTCACTCCCTTCCTCAAGAAAGGGGCGGACGCCACCATCGACGACTACGTCGAAGCGATTGCCTACGTTGTGGACATCGTTGGTGAGGACCAGGTTGGCATCGGTACCGACTTTACCCAGGGCCAGGACAAGGCTTTCTTTGACTACCTGACCCACGACAAGGGCTACGCCCGGGAGCTGACCTACTTCGGCAAAATCGTCAACCCTGAAGGCATCCGTACCGTTGGCGAGTTCCCGAACCTGACCGAAGCCCTCCTGCGCAATGGTTTCTCCGAAGATCTCACTCGAAAAATCATGGGTGAGAACTGGATGCGCATTCTTGGCGAAGTATGGGGAGAATGACCATGACCACCCACGCCCCTGAAATGCCCATTGAAGTGGACAGCGAGACCGGCATCTGGACCACAGATGCCTTGCCGATGCTCTACGTACCGCGTCATTTCTTCATAAACAACCATCAGGCCATCGAAGAGGAAATCGGCCCTGAGCGCTACGCCGAGATCCTCTACAAGGCGGGTTACAAGTCCGCCTGGCACTGGTGTGAAAAAGAATCGGCCCTGCACGGTCTTAAAGGCGATGAGGTGTTCGATCACTACATGAAACGCCTGTCGCAACGCGGCTGGGGGTTGTTTACCACCGAATATCTCGATATTGCCAAGGGTGAGGCGCGGGTCCGGCTTGACCACTCCGCCTTCGTCTATCACTACGGCAAGGTCGGCCGCAAGATCGAGTACATGTTCACCGGCTGGTTTGCCGGGGCCATGGATCAGATCGCCTCCGACCTTGGATACGACGTTCGCACCGAAGCTGTCCAGACTCAAAGTGCCGCCGAAGACGGTGTCGAATTCGGTCTGTTTGAAGTAACAAAAAGGGGTTAGAAATGTCCCAGTTTGAAGCGCTCTTCCGCCCATTAAAGATCAACCAGCTGACCATTCGTAACCGGGTGGTCAGCACGGCGCACGCCGAGGTCTATGCCACCGATGGCGGTATGACCACGGATCGTTACGTCAAGTACTACGAAGAGAAAGCCAAGGGCGGATGCGGCCTCTGCATCTGTGGTGGCTCCAGCGTGGTTTCCATCGACAGCCCCCAAAGCTGGTGGAGTTCGGTGAACCTGGCCACCGATCGTATCATCCCGCACTTCCAGAATCTGGCAAACGCCGTCCACAAACATGGCGGCAAGATCATGATCCAGATTAGCCATATGGGACGCCGCTCCCGTTGGGATGGTGAGAACTGGCCCAACCTGATGTCACCGTCCGGCATTCGCGAGCCCGTGCACCGCGCCACCTGCAAGGTCATTGAGGAAGAAGAAATCCAGCGCATCATCGCCGACTTCGCCCAGGCAGCCCGCCGTGCCAAGGAAGGGGGGCTTGATGGCGTTGAACTCTCGGCCGTCCACCAGCACATGATCGACCAGTTCTGGTCCCCGCGCGTCAACAAGCGTACCGATCAATGGGGTGGGACCTTCGAAAACCGCATGCGCTTCGGCATGGAAGTGCTCAAAGCCGTGCGCGAAGAAGTCGGCCGTGACTTCGCCGTCGGTCTGCGCATATGTGGGGATGAGTTCCATCCTGACGGTCTGAACCAGGAAGACATGAAACAGATCGCGAAATACTACAACGACACCGGCCTGCTCGACTTCTTCGGTGTTGTCGGCTCCGGCTGCGATACCCACAACACCCTGGCCAACGTCATCCCCAACATGTCCTACCCGCCGGAACCGTTCCTGCACCTGGCGGCGGGCATCAAGGAAGTGGTCGACGTGCCCGTCATCCATGCCCAGAACATCAAGGATCCGAACCAGGCCGAGCGTATCCTGGAGGCGGGCTATGTCGACTTCGTCGGCATGACCCGTGCCCACATCGCCGACCCGCACATCATCGCCAAGATCAAGATGAACCAGGTTGACCAGATTCGCCAGTGCGTCGGCGCCAATTACTGCATCGACCGCCAATACCAGGGTCTGGACGTCCTCTGCATCCAGAACGCCGCCACCTCTCGTGAGCATCTGGGGCTGCCGCACATCATTGAAAAGACCAATGGCCCCGTCCGCAAGGTTCTCGTCATTGGTGGTGGGCCGGGCGGTATGGAAGCCGCACGTGTTGCCGCTGAGCGTGGACATACCGTCACCCTGGTTGAAAAGTCCGGCGAACTCGGCGGCCAGATCACCCTGGCGTCCAAGGCACCACAACGTGACCAGATTGCCGGCATCACCCGTTGGTATGCCCTCGAGCTCGACCGCCTCGGCGTCGAATTGCGCCTGGACACCGCCGGAGATGCCTCCCTGGTCCGGGACCTCCGGCCCGATGTCTGCATCCTTGCCACCGGTGGCATCCCGTTCCTCGAACAGAATCCGGAATGGGGGTTTGACGACGGCCTGGTGGTTTCTTCCTGGGACATCCTCAGCGGTCGCGTTGAACCCGGTGAAAACGTGCTGGTGTATGACACCATCTGCGAATTCTCCGGCATGTCCGCTGCGGATTACCTTGCCGCCAAGGGCTCGCAGGTGGAACTGGTCACCGACGACATCAAACCCGGTGTCGGCATCGGCGGCACCACCTTCCCGACTTATTACCGCAGCTTGTACGAGCGCGAAGTCATCATGAGTTCTGACTTGATACTGGAAAAAGTCTATGCGGAAGGTGACAAGAAAATCGCCGTCCTGGAGAACGAATACACCGGCCAGCAGGAAGAACGGGTGGTTGACCAGATCGTCATCGAAAACGGCACCCGGCCGGACGAAGCGCTGTACTACGAACTGAAGGCGGAATCGATCAATAAAGGTCAGATCGACGTTGAAGTCCTGTTTGCCTGCAAGGCACAACCGGTTCTGAACGACGCGGACGACGGCATGATTTTGTGGCGGTTGGGCGATTGTGTGTCCCAGCGGAACACCCATGCCGCCATCTACGATGCCTTGCGGTTGTGCAAGGATTTGTGAGGTACGTCATGATCCTCGATTGGTTACTCCCAGCGGTGCTCGTCGCCGCGTTGGCGTTGCTGTTCATCGGCGCCATTCGTCGCGTCCAGTTGTGGCGCGCGGGCCAGCCGGAACCGGTCAATCTCATCGCCGGTCTGCTCGCCATGCCGCGCCGCTACCTGGTCGACCTGCACCATGTCGTAGAGCGGGACAAGGTCATGTCCAACACCCACGTGGCCACCGCCGGCGGCTTCGTATTGTCCATGATCCTCATCCTGGTCGTGCACCTGTTCGGAATCGACAGCGCCTGGCTGAACGGAGCGTTGCTGGTTGCCACCGCTCTGATGTTTACCGGCTCGGTTTTTGTCTACAAACGCCGCCTCAATCCGCCGGCACGCTTGTCCAAGGGCCCCTGGATGCGGTTGCCGAAAAGCCTGATGGTGTTTTCCGGCTCGTTTTTCCTGCTCACGCTGCTGACGTCCGGTTTCCTGCCGGAAAGTTTCGGAAGCTGGGTGCTGGTGGCCGTGCTGCTGGCAGGAGTAATCCTGGGCCTGTCCGAAATGCTGTTCGGCATGGGGTGGGGCGGGCCGATGAAGCACGCCTTTGCCGGTGCCCTGCACCTGGCCTTTCATCGGCGCCCGGAACGGTTTGGCGGGGGGCGCTCCACCGGCCTGAAGCCGGTCAACCTGGACGGCCCGCTCGGTGTTGCCGAACCCAAGGATTTCAAGTGGAACCAACTGCTTGGCTTTGACGCCTGCGTGCAATGCGGTCGCTGTGAGGCCGTTTGCCCCGCCTTTGCCGCCGGTCAGCCGCTGAACCCGAAGAAGTTGATTCAGGATATGGTTGTTGGCCTGGCAGGGGGCACCGATGCCAAGTACGCGGGTAGTCCGTATCCGGGTACCGAGATTGGCAACGCCCAGGGCAGTCCGCATCAGCCGATTGTCGAGGGCCTGGTCAACGCCGACACGCTCTGGTCCTGCACCACGTGCCGCGCGTGTGTCGAGGAGTGCCCGATGATGATCGAGCACGTTGACGCCATCGTTGATATGCGCCGCCATCTGACACTGGAGCGGGGTGAAACCCCGAACAAGGGCGCCGAAGTGCTGGACAACCTGATTGCCACCGATAACCCCGGCGGCTACTCCCCCGGCAGCCGCATGAACTGGGCAGCCGACCTCGACCTGCCACTGATGGCCGACAAAAAGGAAGCCGAGGTGTTGTTCTGGGTCAGTGACGGTTGTTTCGACATGCGGGGCCAGCGCATCCTGCGCGCGTTTGTAAGCGTCCTGAAAGCCGCCGGTGTCGACTTCGCCGTGCTGGGTAACGAGGAATGCGACTCTGGCGATGTGGCCCGCCGTCTGGGTGACGACGCCACTTTCCAGAGCCTGGCCAGGCAGAACATCGCCACAATGGGCCGGTACCGCTTCAAGCGCATTGTTACGACCGATCCGCACGCTTTCCATGTACTGAAAAACGAGTACGGCGACTTTGGTGGTCATTATGAAGTGCTACACCACAGCACTTTTATCAACGAACTGGTGGAGCAGGGCAGGATCAAGCTGGACACCTTCAAGGGCGGCACCGTCACTTACCACGACCCCTGTTACCTGGGCCGTTATAACGGTGAGTACGATTCCCCCCGTTCACTGTTGGGCGCCCTGGGTATCCAGGTGAGCGAAATGGAGCGTTCCGGTTATCGGTCCCGCTGCTGTGGTGGTGGTGGCGGTGCACCCATCACCGATATTCCCGGTGAGCACCGCATCGCCGATATGCGCGTGGACGACGCCCGCAAGGTGGAGGCTGAGACCATCGCCGTCGCCTGCCAGCAGTGCACGGCCATGCTTGAAGGGGTGGTGGAGCCGCGACCGGAGATCCGCGACCTGGCTGAACTGGTGGCTGATGCCCTGGTTATTGAGGCCAGCCCCGCGACCCAACCCCTTGCCGAGGAGGTGCACTGATGAGCGACACTGTCCGCCGCGACCCGCGGATCGAATGGATCCTGCGTAACCGCCTGCACCCGCAACACGACGAACTTGTATCGGCTTCCTCCGGGCCGGTGCGTGGACCTACCGGGCTGCTGCGCAAGAATCCCCATGCCGTTGGTTTTATCGGCCCGAATGGTATCAAGCGTATTGACCGCAGTGCCGGTAGCCAGGGTGGTGCCGGTGGTCTGTCTTCGCGCGGCCGGGGCCGCTCGGCCCAGGCCGAGGCAGCACCGCTGCCGTTGCACCGCGTCGAGCAACCGGACTTCTACGTGGCGGTGGTGGTGGATCTGTCCGCCGGCCGCCTGAGCAGTCACGACCGCGATGTGCTCGGTCAAGCCCATCAATTGGTCAAGGCCAACGTGGACCAGGGGCTGGGCGCCGTAGTAGCCATCGCCCTTGGTGATGTCCGGGACGTTGCCTTCGACACTGCGGGCGTTGACCGCCTGATCCACCTGACCGAAGTCCACGGCCAACCGTTGACCGGCTATTGCCCGGAACTGAAGCTCGCCGTGTTACAGGCAGCCGACGCCGAACTGGCACCACGTTATTGGCTGTTTCCGGACAGCATCCATGGCGGCGCGGATCTTGGCGCACGCCTGGCTGCCCGCCTGGGTGAACGGCCTGCGGTTCAGGCCTGGCAGGTGGATGCTGAGCAAACCCTTTGCCGTGGAGGCAGCCAGCTTACCGACTGGCAACGGCCCACTGCAAGGGTTCTGCTGCTGGCCGAAGAGTGCGCAATGCCGATTGATGAAACCCGGCATGAAGCCACGCCCATCGAACTGGCATCCATTCCGCAGGTCACACCCCGGATTCAGGATCTGGGCCCGGTCGAGGTTGACCCGAGCAAGATCGCCCTGGGTGAGGCTGAATTCATCCTCGCCGCCGGTAACGGCATCCAGGATTGGGATCAGTTCCATCAGGTTGCCACCGCGCTTGGAGCCACCGAAGGTGCCAGTCGCGTCGCCGTCGATGATGGCAACATGCCGCGTTTCCGCCAGGTGGGGGCAACAGGCACCTGGGTGACCGCCCGGGTCTATATTGCCGTCGGCATTTCCGGGGCGATCCAGCACCTGCAGGGCATTGGGCAATGCGACAAGGTTGTCGCCATCAACCTGGACGGTGGTTGCGATATGATCAAGCGCGCGGACCTGAGTGTAATCGGCGACAGTCGGGGAATCCTTGGGGAGCTGCTGGCCCTGGCCAACGCCCGCCAAAACGGTTCCGGAACCGACACGCCGTCTGTTGATGTCAGCGAGGAGGAACGTCACGTTGCCTGATTCCAACGTTAATCCCAAACCCAACGTCAGGGTCTCGACGCTTGTCTCCGTCGGCCAGCATCCTAAATCCGGTCGTGCACGTCGAGCCAACCAGGACGCGCGCGCGGTCGAACTTGGGCTGAAAATGGCGGGAACCGACTCGCGCCTCATCCATGTTGGCGATACCGCCGAACCCGCCCTGCGCCAGTACCTGGGCATGGGCCTGCCGCAGCTGAGTGTGCTGCAGGCGGGACCCGATGCCGATGCGGTTCCCGCACTGGCGAGCCACCTCGACGAACAACCGGCCGACATCGTGTTGACCGGTATCCGGGCCGAAAGCGGCGAAGCCTCCGGTATGGTGCCTTACATGCTGGCCGAGCGGCTGGGCTGGCCGCTGGTGTCCCGCATCGCCGATATCCAAACCGTTGAGAACGGCGTGGCCGAAGTGTTGCAAGCCCTGCCGCGGGGCCAGCGCCGCCTGCTCAGGGTGCCGCTGCCGTTCGTTGCCACTGTTGACAATGCCGCGCCCGAAGCCCGCCAATACGCATTTGGCCCGAGCCGCCGCGGTGAGCTCGCTGCCTCCCCGGCAAACACCACCGCGGATGAAGAGCGCCAGCAGTGGCAGGAAATGCCGGCCAAGCCAAGACCCAAGCGCCTCAACGTCGTCAAGGCCAAATCCGCCGCCGACCGATTCAAGGCCGCCACCGCCAAGCCGCAAGGGCAGGGGGGCAAGGTTATTCGTGACGGCACGGACCGGGAGAAAGCCGAGGCGATTATGGAGTTGCTTGTAGCGGAGGGCGTCGTGAGGTAAGCCCGGGCCGTGATCGTCGCTTGCCGCTCCGAGACATAAAACAGCACAACCATGTCGCTGTCAGGACCAACCCCAACTGACAAAACCGTAATATTAATCCAGCCCGTCGCCCGAATGAACTTGCCGCACGGTAGCTGTGTTCAGGTGGACCCCAAACGCAGTCCGGTTCGTTCGGGCGCGGGCCTCGTTTCTATCCCGATAATAAAAAAACTCTGAACGCGGGTACAGATTATGAAGAAGCATCTTTCCTGTTGTTTCCTGCTATTCACCTTGTTCAGTTCCGCCAACGCTGATTCTGTCCGCCTTGTTACCTCGGGTAATTTTTTGCCCTTTACCGGCGAAGAATGGAGAAACCGGGGCATGATTGTCGAAGTCGTGGATCGGATAATGCGGGGAGCCGGCCTGGATCATGAAGTTGTGTTCCAGCCCACCTGGAATACCTTACTCGATGACACCGAAGCAGGACGCTATCAGGCAACGTTTCCCTGGTACTTTAATGAAGAAAGGGCCGAGCGGTTTCTTTACTCGGACTCCCTGATGTCGAACTACATTGTGCCGTTTGTTCTAACCGACAGCCACGTCAGGGCCCTGGAAGCGGAAGCGTTGGCGGGGCATCATTTCTGCCGCCCCCAGGGATACTTCACCCACGACCTGGAGGATTTGCTGGAGAAGCCTGGCACCCGCCTGACAATGGCCGAGACCCTGGACGAATGTTTCAAGCTGTTGAAAGCCGGAGAGGTAGATGTCGTTCCGGTGGATATATTTTCCTCCAGGGGTGCCATTCATAGGGTCTTTGATGATCCGAATGAAGTGCGTCGGCTCACCTTCGTGTTCTCGCGACAGCAGCTGCACATCCTGGTGCCGAAAAATGCCGAGGGTGCCCAGGAGCTGGTGGACCGAATCAATATTGCCATTGGCAGGCTTGAACTGCGCGGCATGCTGCAATCCATTCGAGACATTCATGCGTCCAAATTCCTGAGACAGTATGAATGATGGTTCAAAAAACTGACTTCCGATTTGGCCGTTATTTTAAGGCACTGACACCCCTGAACCACGGCCTGGTGGCTTGCCGTTTCGAGACATGAAACGGCTCAACCATGTCGTTGCCAGGATTAACCCCAAACGGCAGAACCGTACTATGGATACCGATAACAAAAAACCTTTGGAGAGCCTTCATGACTGAACGTTTAGAGTCATCGATCGGCGTCGCGCAACCATACGACGACGTTGATTATCAAGTTGGGCAAGACAACGTCCAAATCGCAGGACTTGATTTCCACAATCCTGTTTTTGGCACCAGTGCCATACTCATCATCCTCTTCGTGGTGGCCACCCTCATGGCGCCCGAGGCAGCGAATACCATGCTACTGGGGGCGCGTAGTTGGGCCATCGAGCACTTTGACTGGCTATTCATGGCCGGTGGTAACCTCTTCGTGATTTTCTGTCTGGCGCTGATCGTTCTGCCGGTCAGCAAGATCCGCATCGGCGGCGCCGATGCCAAGCCGGAATTTTCGACCCTTTCCTGGTTCGCCATGTTGTTCGCGGCGGGTATGGGCATCGGCTTGATGTTCTGGAGTGTGGCGGAGCCCGTGGCCTACTTCACCGACTGGTACGGCACGCCGCTGGGCGTTGCCGCCAACACCGCCGAGGGCAAATCGCTCGCGCTGGGCGCCACCATGTTCCATTGGGGTCTGCATCCCTGGGCCATGTATGGCATCGTTGGTCTCTCGCTCGCCTTCTTCGCCTACAACAAAGGGCTGCCGCTCACGGTCCGGTCCGTTTTCTATCCGCTGTTGGGTAATCGCATCTGGGGGCCGATCGGCCATGTCATCGACATCGTCGCCGTGCTCGCCACGATCTTTGGTTTGGCTACTTCGCTCGGCCTCGGCGCACAACAGGCCTCCAGTGGATTGGCTTATCTCGGCCTGGTCGAAAACGGCATCAATACCCAGATCGGCCTGATCATCTTCATTACTGCCATTGCGATTTTCTCGGTGATGCGCGGTTTGGATGGCGGTGTAAAACTGCTCAGTAACATCAATATGGTCCTTGCCCTGTTGTTGCTCGTGTTCGTCGTCGCCATGGGCTCCATCTCCGGTTTCTTCTCCAACCTGTTCAGTCTGTTTGGCTCCTATGTACAGAACATTGTGCCACTCAGCAACTGGGTTGGCCGTGAAGACGAGACCTGGTTCCACGGCTGGACGGTCTTCTACTGGGCCTGGTGGATTTCCTGGTCACCCTTCGTTGGTATGTTCATTGCCCGCGTCTCTAAGGGTCGCACCGTGCGCGAATTCATGCTCGCCGTGCTCATCATCCCGACCATTGTCTGTGGCATCTGGGTTGCCGCCTTCGGTGGCAACGCCATCGACCAGATTCAGGCCAACGTCGGCGCACTGAGTGGCGGCCTCACGGAAGTCCCGCTCGCCATGTTCCAGATGTTGGAGCATATGCCGCTGGCCTCGCTGATGTCCTTCCTCGCCATCGTCCTGGTACTGGTGTTCTTCATCACCTCGTCCGACTCCGGGTCGCTGGTCATCGACGGCATCACCGCAGGTGGAAAGGAAGGCCCCGTAGCCCAGCGTGTGTTCTGGGCCACCCTGGAAGGCGTCATCGCCGCCACCCTCCTGTTCGGCGGCGGCGCAGAGGCCCTGAACGCCCTTCAGGCCGGCGCTGTAACGGCAGGCCTGCCGTTCACAGTCATCCTCATTCTGATGTGTGTCAGCCTCTATAAGGGCTTGAGCGGGGAGAAGCGTCAGTTGGCCACCGCTTGACGGTAACTGCTGTACGTAACGCTTGAAGCCAACGAAAAGGGGGCGCCATACCGGCGCCCCTTTTTTCATTTCTGGGGCGGTTGAGGATGCCTTGCGGCCGATGGCGTTACGCCGTAGTAGTCCTTGAAACAATTGCTGAAATGGCTGCTGCTGACGAAGCCGCTGGCCAGGGATATGTCCAGGATGCTCCGGTTTGTTTGCATCAGCAGTCGCCGGGCATGGACCAGCCTGAGTTCCAGGTAATAACGCGACGGCGACGTGTCAAGGTGGCTCTGGAACAAACGCTCCGTCTGGCGGCGGGAGAGGTTGACGCACTGAGCGAGCTCAACGAGCGTGAGCGGCTCCTCGATGTTGGCGCGCATCAATGCCAGCAGGGTCTGTAACGGCTTGGGAATAGTGGGATCATCACCCACGTTCAGGGGCATCGGGCCGACTTGTTCAGCGATCTGGTCGCAGCTGAGAATTTCACGTACCGCCCGAACGATATGCGGGTCGTGTAACAACTGGCCAATCAGCTTCAGCATCATTTCCAGTGCGCTGACCGGGCCAGCGCAGGTTGCGTGGTGGTCCTCAATCTCATAGGCGTTGGCGGATACCTTTACCGCTGGAAAATTCTCGCGCACATAGGCGTGATTATCGGGATGCAGGGCACAGGCGTGGTTTTCCATCAGGCCTGCCTGAATGAGGGTTATCCCGCCATTCCACAGGCCGCCCAGACGAATGCCCATATGGTCGGCCGTTCTCAAAGCATTAAGCAGATGGGGTTCGGGTTCGAGATGGCTGCGGTAACCGCCGCAGACGATCAGCATGTCCACTTGTTCGGGATCAACCGTCATGGATTTCAGGTCGGTTCCCGCCGACACTTCAATGCCAAGGTCACTCATAACGGTGCGGCCACGGGCGCCGATGGTGAAATGCTCAAATGCGGGTTCAGGTGTAACAAGATTCGTGGTTACCAGGGTGTCAACAGCCGCCGTGAAGGCAACCATGGAGAAGTGTTCGCGCAGGATAAAGCCGATGCGTAGAGGTGTTTTGATTCTGGCCGTTACCGGGGACGTCGCCGTATCACTAGGCGCGGGAGGTTTTGGAGTCATTGGCAGGTTTTCCGGCGGTGGCTGTTTTGATTGTGCATGATTGTTGATAACCCGAAATTGTCGCCTCTGTCCAATGTAGGAGGAAAGATGTCGTTTCCGGGCATGTGTCCGGCTGCAGGGTAACTAAAGTAAAGAGTGAAGTTCCACCACAAAAGATGGATAACAAAAGGAAGACGCAATTATGAGCAACGCATCCAACCGTGGCGTGGTCTATCAGGGCCCTGGTCACGTATCCGTCGAATCGATCGACTTCCCCGAGCTTTCGCTCGGCAAGCGCCGATGCGACCATGGTGTGATCCTGAAAGTACTGACCACCAACATCTGCGGTTCCGATCAGCACATGGTGCGCGGCCGCACTACCGCGCCCCAGGGCCTGGTGCTGGGCCATGAAATCACTGGTGAGATCATCGAATGCGGCCGGGACGTCGAATTCCTCAAGAAAGGCGATATTGTCTCCGTTCCCTTCAACATTGCCTGTGGCCGTTGCCGCAACTGTAAGGAAGGCAGGACTGGTATCTGTCTGAACGTTAACCCCGCGCGTCCCGGCGCTGCCTACGGCTACGTCGATATGGGCGGTTGGGTCGGTGGCCAGGCCGAATACGTCATGGTTCCCTACGCGGACTTCAACCTGCTCAAATTCCCTGACTCCGACCAGGCCATGGAGAAGATCTGCGACCTCACGCTGTTGTCCGATATCCTCCCAACGGGCTTCCATGGCTGCGTAACCGCGGGTGTCGGCCCCGGCTCCACGGTGTATATCGCTGGCGCGGGCCCCGTCGGTCTTGCAGCCGCAGCCAGTGCCCGTTTACTCGGCGCAGCCTGCGTTATCGTCGGCGACATGATTGAAGAGCGTCTCGCCCAGGCCCGCAGCTTTGGCTGTGAAACCGTCGACCTGAGACAGGATGCCGAGCTACCCGAGCTTATCGAACAGATTGTGGGAGTGCCCGAAGTCGACTGCTTCGTTGACTGTGTTGGCTTTGAAGCCCACGCCTGCGGCCATCACCATCACCACGAACAACCAGCCACGGTACTCAACTCCGCAATGGAAATTACCCGTGCAGGAGGGGAGATTGGTATCCCGGGCCTGTATGTAACCGAAGACCCGGGCGCCGCGGAAGCAGCCGCCCAAAAGGGAGCATTGAGCATGCGCTTCGGCCTTGGCTGGGCCAAGTCCCACTCCTTCCACACCGGCCAATGCCCGGTTATGAAGTATCACCGCCAGCTCATGCAGGCGATCCTGTTCGAGCGCATTGATATCGCCAAGGCAGTTAACGTGCAGTTGATCAGCCTCGACCAGGCTCCCAAGGGATACGCCGACTTCGACGGGGGCGCAGCGAAGAAGTTCGTGATCGACCCGCACGCATCCGTAGCTGCCTGAGACCTCAGCTTTCGGTAAATCGCCTGGTCCCGGAGCCGTTTTCATTAACGGCTCCGGGACCAGGCCAACCCGCCAACCACGGCTACAGCAGGAGTGGACATAAAAGGCCTGGATAGCGAGCCATATCCATGACCATCCAAAGCCGATTCCTGGCAGTACTTATGGCGGGGGTTGCGATACCAACCGTCGTGGTTGCGGCCCTTTCTCTCTATCAGTTTCGTGGGGCAATTGCAGAACAAACCAATCTTCTGGCACTCAATGCTGCCATCGAGTCGGCCAGAGCCGGGGAGTTAACTGGCGAGTGCTTTTTGGCTGACCAGCAACTGGCGCCAGTTTGGCTCTGGTACCGCGCGGCTGTAGTGGAAACCCTGGCCTTTGATACATCCAAGTAGCTGCAGAGCCGCTATGTGTTCGGTCAACTCAATGCCTTCGGCCACGACATCGGCACCAATTGCCGCGGCGATTAATATTATCGCCTTTACGATAGCCTGGGCGTATGGCCCCTCATCCAGTTGGGAGATAAAACTCTTGTCGATTTTGATCTCGTTAAAGAAGTAATCTTTTAAATGCCCGAGTGATGAGTAGCCGGTTCCGAAATCGTCCAGGGACAGGCGAACGCCCATTGCGCTGAGCGCTTCCAGATCGTGCTTCAGGTCCTTACCGTTCTGTTCGAAAACGCTTTCAGTGATTTCCAGAGTCAGCTCATGCGGCGCGATATTGTAGTTAGCCAGTGCCTGGCGGACTTTGTCCGGAACAGACGTGAGCTGAAACTGAATCAGGGATAGATTGATCGATACCGGTGTTACCGGGAGCCCGGCATCACGCCAGGCTTTGAGATCCCGGCACGCCTGGTCCAGTACCCAGTCGCCCAAAGGTCCGATAAGCTGGCTCTGTTCCGCCAGGGGTATGAACTGACCCGGAGGGATAAAGCCCAGCTCCGGGTGATTCCAGCGCAACAATGCTTCCGCGGAGACTATGCAACCACTGGCGAGGTCCACTTGAGGCTGGTAGTAAAGCTCCAGTTCACCGGCTTCAAGGGCATAGCGTAACCTGGTTGTCATTTCGACGGTTTCGCGTGTCTGATGCGCGAGTGCTTTCGTGTACTGGGTCCAGGTCACCGCAGGATTATGCTGGCTTCTGTGCATCGCCAAGGCAGCGTCGGTCATCAGTTTGCGGGCATCGCCGGCGCTGCTGCGGAGCCGTGTGTAACCGAATGACGCTTCGACGTGAAAAGCAAAGCCCCGGATTTCAAAGGGTACGTCAAAGACAGCCGCCATACATTTGTGCAGTTGATGTGGCGTGCGTTGCGTTTCCGTTGGCGCCAGTACGGTAAATTCGTCGCCCCCGGTGCGCGCAACCAGTCCACTCTGACCTAGCCCGGCCGTCAGGCGGCGGGCAACTTCCCGCAGCACCTCGTCGCCAACATCGTAGCCCCGGGTGTTATTGATTTCCCTTAGCGCCTTGATGTCGACCACCACCACCGGGCTGGCCGGATGCAGGTCCATCGTTTTCAGGCGCTCGTCCAGTTGCTGGGCGAAGCCTTCCGCGGACAGAAGACCGGTTAGCCGGTCTTCGTACGCGGCGCGCTCAACTTTCTTCTCGGCTTGTTTCAGCTCTGTGATTTCCTGGGATGCGGCAATCCATTCAATAAGCTGATTCTCATCATCAAGCACCGGTGCGACACGATCCAGGAACCACCTTGGGGAGGTGCTCCGGGCCGGCAACTGGTAGATCACCTCAAACGGAGCCACATCCCTGAGGGCTTCAACCCATCCGCAACGGAAAGCCTCGGCAGCTTCCGGCTTCAAAATGCTGCGTATCAAGGCGATATCCGGCGGACCGTTAGCAGATGAAAGCCCCGCCAGCTCCAGCCATTTCTCCGGAATGTCTATGAGTTCGCCTTGCGCATCCATTAGCCAGATGTAGCCTGACTGGGTTTCGATCAGGCTTTCGTATCGCCGCTTTTGCCGGTCCAATGACTCAAGAGCCAGATGCTCGCTGGTGACATCGAGCTGAATTCCAATGATATGGGAAAGGGTGCCGTCGTTCGTACGGATGGCCCTGAGCTTGAGCCTGTTTTCGAAAGGCTCCCCGTTGCGGCGAAAATTGGTAACCACCGCCGTGCAATCCGTACCGCGAGCGAGCGCGTTGCGAATGATCTGAAGACCGGCCTGATCCCGGAGATCCCCCTGAAGGAAGCGACAGTTGCGCCCCAGTATTTCTGATCTCGGATACCCGGTCATTCGCTCAAAGGCAGCGTTGGCGTAGATTATGGGGGTGTCGGCAAGAGCGGGATCAGCGATCGTCACGCCGCATTCGATTTCCGCGAAAGCCGCCGCCAGAAAAGGCGCTTGCCGCAGAACCATCACCTCATTGGCGGTTTCCGTTGCCAGGGAATGCACCAGCGCCACTGCGCGCTCGCAGTCGGTTGCGTGTCTCCCGGCGAATACAATAACCCTCGAGAGTGCCTGTTGGTGGGGGATGCTCAGGGGCTCGACAGCAATAAAGGCGGCGGTGCCCAGGGCTGTATCGGGGGGTGGAAGTTCCGTTCTGGGAATCCCATCAGCCAGTGTGGCCTGAACACTCTCGAGGGTCAGCAGCAACTGTGCTGCTTCGGGGTCGCCGACAATATGGCCGGGAGAATCTCCTTCCCTGGTAATAACCGCCACACAAACCATCGGGCAGGCCATGGCCACTGCCTCTGTGAGGTCGCTGAAAAGCTCCCGGTTATCCGGCCTCCCTGTCATTAATCTCTCCTAAGATTTGCTCCGAAACGCTCGCAGAGTCGGTTCCGCGCAGAAAACCTGTGCCGTGGTTTTCAGTGTACGCTGGAAGCATGGTATTTTCGAGCTATAACACTCTGTTGATCAATATCGAAATATCGAGGCTGGCGAATAGACTTTATGAACATCATCATTATTGGTGCAGGGATTATGGGAACCACCTTTGCCACCCTGGTCAAGGAGATGGCTCCCGAACTGGACGTCACCATTCTGGAGCGACTGGACCAGGCCGGTGCCGGGAACTCCTCGGCATTCTGGAATGCCGGTACGGGCCACGAGGCGAACTGTGAGCTTAACTATACCCCGGTGGATGAAGAGGTTATCTCGGTCGAAAAGGCCTTGAAGATCCATGCCCAGTTCAATGTTGCCAAGCAGTTCTGGGCCTACCTGATTGAAAAGGGCGCCATCAAAGACCCTAAAACGTTTATCAATCAAACCAGGCACTGCACCATTGTTTCCGAATCTGCTATTGAAGAGCTGAGGTTACGGTTCAAGGAAATGTCGGCTCATCACTTTTTCGAGCACATGCGTTACTCGGAAGACTTTGATGAAATCAAGAGCTGGATTCCCTATACCATGGAGGAGCGCCCACGCCATGAGAAAATGGCGGCTACGGTCATTGAAACAGGCACAGACGTTAACTTTGGTGCGTTAACGCAGCAGATGGCAGCTCACGCGGTAAATGACCTGGGTGTAAAAATAGAGTACGGCACTCACGTCAAGCGTGTGCACCGCAGCCCAACCGGGCGTTGGGTTATCGAAGCTAAAAGCAACGGCGCAAAGGTCCAGCACAGGGCTGATGTGCTCTTTGTCGGCGCCGGCGGGGGCGCCTTTCCACTTCTGAAAAGAAGTCACCTGCCGTTTCGGAGCCGTTTTGCTGGTTTTCCTGTGGGGGGACGATTCCTGCGGGCTCCGATCAGCGAAGAGCAGGCGAAGGATTACCGCGCAAAGACCTACGGTAAAGCGAAAGTTGGCGCACCCCCCATGTCCGTGCCGCATCTGGATCTGAGGGTAGTGGATGGCAAGCACTATTTGCTGTTTGGTCCTTTCGCTTCCTTTAAACCGGTTCTGGAAAGAGGCCGTGGATTTTTGGATTACCTCACCTCAATTCGACTGCATGATATTCCGGGCCTGCTGAATGTCGCCCTGGAACATTTTCCGCTGGTTAAATATCTGGTTTCAGAGAGCTTCAAAGGCGAGAAGAGTATGTTCGAAGAGCTGGACAGCTTTGCTCCGGGGTTGAGTAAAAAGTTTGACTGGAAACCGATTGAAGCCGGCCAAAGGGTGCAGATCATCAAGGACGGGGACCTGCAGATGGGCACGGAAATCCTGGTATCCAAGGACAAGACTTACGGGACCCTGCTGGGGGCATCACCGGGGGCCTCGGTTTCGCCCGAGGTCATGCTTCGTTGTGTGGAGCAACTGCTGCCGGCTGTACTCTCCAAAGAGGAAGCCCGGAAAAAGCAGAACAGGATTTTCCCAGAGGACAATCTGGAGGCCTTGATCAACAATCCTGATCGTTACCGGGAGATTCGCGACAGGGTCAACCAGCGGCTGGGCATTGCAAAGGCTCTTGCGGGATAAGACAGGCGATAAGGAGCCGCCCGAGTGGGCGGTTTTTTTTGGAAAACTCGCTCTACTTGATGCAGTTGCCTTCTGGTTAAAAATAATACTCATGTTTTATCGTTTGTTGCCGACACTTCCTATAGGGCATAAACCTACGTCCGCGTCTGCCTTCCGACCTTGCGGATAACTGATGATTGAACCTACTTCCAGGAGGGAGGCAGCGTGACCATTAGAAATCTCTTCATTATTACAGTTTCCATCCTCATTGTTGTGATCATGACGGTCGCAAGCGCGCTGATCGCGTGGCAAACCCAGAGCACTACTGAAACCGATGTTATCGAGCAGCGAAACGGATTGAGAGACGATGTACTCAGGACGCTGTCGATTACCGATGACCTGATGGCAAAACGGGTCGAAAGCTCCCTGAACCTGTTAACGGAAAGAGGGCAGAATCTTGGGCCGGCTCGCATAGATGGCTTTGAAGCGGTCGCGGGAACCGATGCGCCAGCCCTGTTTCTGGGTGACACGCTGATCAACAACAACTACGACCTGGTGGATGGCGTCACCGAGGTAATGGGAGGAACGGCGACGCTTTTCGTGCGCGACGGCCGGGATTTTGTGCGGGTGTCGACCAACGTCAAGAAACAGGATGGCTCCAGAGCCACCGGTACCAAATTGGATCTCAACGGCGGTGCGGGCCAGGCAATCCAGCGCGGACAAGCGTTTTTCGGCCAGGTGGAAATCCTTGGAAACCCTTACCTTACGGCTTACACCCCGATGCGCAATCAGGCCAATGAAATTGTCGGGATATGGTATGTGGGGTATTCGGCCGATATGTCTGAACTGGCCGGGGCGATCGAATCATCGCGCCTGTTGCAGGAAGGATTCGTAGCGTTGGTCGACGACAAGGGTAAGCTCCGGATGCATTCGAACGTGATCGAAACGGATCGTGTAACCCGGATTCTCGAAACCAGCCCGGAGGACTGGGAACTGGAACGTACCGCCTTCGAACCCTGGGGTTACAGCGTTGTGACCGGTTACGCGAAAGACGAGGTTTCCGGCATGGTCTGGTCGCAGGCCACGCGCGCGGTGGTCATGATCAGCATTGGTGGCCTGGTTATCATCGCCTGCCTTGGGTTCCTGATACAGGTGGTTATCGCCAAACCGCTACAGAAGATGATCGACGCCGTCAACGGTATCGCTGAAGGTGAGGGCGATCTGACGGTACGTTTCAACTCAGCAAGCAACAATGAGCTGGGTATGATGGCCAACGGGTTTGATAAGCTCCTCAATCGCCTGCAATCGACCATTGCCGAGACCAAAACCTCGGCAACAAGTCTGCTTGATTCCTCCAGGGATCTGAAAACCATTGCCTCTGAATCCGAGTCTGTCGTCTATCGCCAGACGCAACAGACCGAACAGGTGGCAACGGCAATGAATGAAATGAGCGCCACAGCCCATACCGTTGCGGAAAGCGCCTCGCGCGCAGAAGGGCTGGCAAAGGAAGCCGATCATTTCGCCGAGGACGGACAATCCCTGATCGAAACGACGACCCGTACCATTGCCAAACAGCTCGAAAACGGCCAGCGGTCAGTGGAATCCAGCGCATCGCTGAAAAAGGCGTCAGAGAACATTGGAAGCATTCTATCGGTCATCGAAAACATCTCGGAGCAGACCAACCTGCTGGCACTCAATGCCGCCATTGAAGCAGCCAGGGCTGGTGAGCATGGCCGGGGATTTGCCGTTGTTTCCGACGAGGTACGTAATCTCGCCAAGCGAACCCAGGGCTCGGTAAAAGAAATCCAGGACCAGATCAAGTTCCTGCAGGAAGGCGTGGAAACCGTTGCGGAAGTTATCAACGATGGCAGCAGGCTTGCTGAAGAGGCCACAAGCACTATGGAGCAGACCGGCTCAGCCATTGAAAAACTGCGCGCGGGTGTCCGGGCCATACGTGACACCAACATCGAGATGGCAAGTGCCGCTGAGGAACAGAGCCAGGTGTCTGAGGATATTAACGAAAGGCTTGAAAACCTCCGTCAAACGGCAAGCGTGAGTGACAGGAACGCTAAATCCACTAACGAGGCCGCAGAAAAACTCAGAGGCGTGGCTGAGGAATTGCAGACAAGACTCGACGGATACAGGGTTTAACCCCGGCCAGCGAGCCTACAAAACTACACAGCAGATACTCGTTTACCAGCGTACACTGGAGGGTAAGCCAGTTCCTTTGTGGGGCTGGCTGTCTCCTTGCCTGATTCTGGGACTTCTGGTCCAGCGTTTCGTGAGCCTACCCACAGTGACATAGCCATAATGGCTAGGTTACTTATTGGCGTAACTGTTCATGAACACCACTATCACCGAATCACAACGCCGAAAAACAGAGTTCAAAACCGACGCTCTGCAGGACGCCATATTCAACAGTGCTTATTTCTCGAGCATTGCGACAGATGAAAAGGGCGTGATCCAGATTTTCAATGTAGGTGCCGAGCGCATGCTGGGCTTTACAGCTGAAGATGTGGTTAACAGGATCACGCCGGCCGATATCTCAGACCCACAGGAACTGATTGTCCGCGCTGACGTGCTGAGCCGGGAACTGGGTGAAACCATTTCGCCGGGCTTTGAGGCGTTGATATACAAGGCTTCTCGCGGTATCGAAGATATCTACGAGCTCACATACGTGCGTAAGGACGGCAGCCGCTTCCCGGCCATGGTGTCGGTAACGGCACTGCGCGACGTAAGCCAGAATGTCATCGGCTATCTGCTGATAGGCACCGATAACACAGCGCGAAAGCGTTGGGAGCGCACGTTACAGGAAAAGAACATCGAGCTGGAAAGGGCCAGCCAGATGAAATCCGAGTTTCTGGCCACCATGTCCCACGAGCTTCGCACGCCGCTCAACGCAATCATCGGTTTCTCCGAGGCGCTCAAAGACGGGCTCGTCGGTGAAGTTTCAGAGAACCAGCATGAGTACATCTCTGATATTTTCACCAGTGGCCAGCACCTGCTTTCTTTGATCAACGACATCCTGGATCTGTCGAAGGTTGAGGCCGGGATGATGGCACTTGAGCTCGAATCGGTCGAACTGGATTCGCTACTTTCCAACAGCCTGTCGATTGTCAAAGAAAAAGCTGCGGCGCATAGCATTGACCTGGAGCTCGATATTGGAGACGACCTTGGCGTTCCGCAACTTGATATGCGTAAAACCAAGCAGATTATTTATAACCTGTTGTCCAATGCGGTCAAATTCAGCCTCCCTGGCGGGCGTGTAACTCTGGGTGCAAGGAGGGTAAGGCGGTCAAGCGTGGGCAAGCTGCCCGGTAAATGGGCGATTCAGGGCTTCGAACTGGCGGACAACGAATACGACGATTTTCTCGAAATCTGCGTCAGCGATACCGGAATCGGTATATCCATTGCCGATATGGGCAAACTCTTCCAGGCCTTCAGCCAGATTGATAGCAGCCTTGCACGAGAGTTTGAGGGCACAGGCCTTGGCCTTGCCATGGTCAGGCAGCTTGCTGAATTGCATGGCGGCACAGTCGCGGTCGCGAGCGCCGAAGGGGAAGGCGCGTGTTTCGCGGCCTGGCTGCCGCTTCGCGTGACCGCCACTGATGACCACCATCGAGCAATCGATATTCTGGCAGGCCAGATCTCCGAGCACGCTGTTGAGCGCGTGGCACTGGTGGTCGAATCGGATAGGCGCGCGGCAGACCTGCTGCGCATGTTGCTCGAAAACGAAGGCTTTACCGTGTTGGTTGCGGCCAGTGCAGAAGCAGCCCTGGAGATAGCGCCGCAACAAGCGCTTAGCCTTATTACCCTTGATCTGGTTTTGCCTGGTATGGATGGCTGGGAATTTCTACTGCATATCAGGGAAAGCAGCAATCTGGCCCGTGTGCCGGTGGTCGTTATTGCCGGTGAAGCCGACAGCAACATGGCACTGGCCGGCGGAGCGTCGGTGGTCATGCAGAAGCCGATCAGTCGAACGCACCTGCAAACGTCTCTGTCAAGCCTGGGCCTGGAGCCCGATGAGAAAAAAACCCACACCATTCTGGTCGTCGACGATGACCCCAAAGCCGTAGAAGTAATTGCAGCGTTTCTGCCTACGCCCACTTACGCCGTCGTGCGTGCCTACGGTGGTGCGGAAGCGATTACGCTTGCGCAACGCTTGCGACCAGACCTGATCCTGCTGGATCTGATGATGCCCCAGGTCAACGGCTTCGATGTCGTTGAGACACTTCACCGAAACCCTGCGACGGCGCATATAGCCATCCTGGTGGTGACGGCGAAGACCATTACAGCGATGGATCGTGCCGCGTTAACCTCCACCCCTGAACAGGTCATCAAGATTGTTGAAAAGTCCGGCTTCAGTCAATCGCGGTTTATTGCTGAAGTCCGACGCGCCCTGCTGCCTACAAAGTAAAGGAATTCCAATGGCCAGAATACTCCTGATAGAAGACAACCCGGCAAACACCAAGCTGGCATTATTGCTTCTGCACAATGCCGGCCACACCGTGGAATGTGCGGTTGATGCCGAGACGGGTGTGGCTATGGCGCGGGCGGAAAAGCCGGACCTCATCCTTATGGACATCCAGTTGCCCGGTATGGATGGCCTATCTGCTACCGCGCTACTGAAAGACGACCCTGACACGGCGCTGATCCCGGTGATTGTACTGACGGCACTGGCGATGAAAGCCGATAAAGAGAAAAGTGAATTGGCCGGATGCGACGGATACATCGCCAAACCCCTTCGCTACCAGGAGCTTTACGCAATTATTGACGAGCTTCTGTCGGTGCAATTGAAAGCCAGCGACAAGACGACCAGGCATTAATGGGAGAGCATCATGACAAGCACTGTTGTCGCTGCAATCATCGCAGAACCGAGCCCCATCACCGCCGCTACCATCCTCATCGTAGATGACGAACCGAAAAACTGCAGGCTGCTGGATGCACTGCTTCGCCCCGCCGGCTATCAGACGGTCACGGCCGCCACTGGCGAGGAAGCACTGTGCCTGATTGCACAGAAAGCACCCGATCTGATCCTGCTGGACATCCGGATGCCCGGCATGGACGGTTATGAGGTTGCCAGGAGAATAAAAGCAAACGATCTGACCTCGCATATCCCGATCATCATGCTGACTGCCCAGATTGATCGGCAGGCGCGCCTCGATGGGCTGGGCGCGGGCGCGGAGGATTTCCTGACCAAGCCTGTAGACCGTGCTGAACTCTGGTTGCGGGTGCGGAATCTTCTCCGCCTGAAGGCCTATGGTGACCTGCTGGCCAATCATTCACTGATGCTTGAACGGGAAGTGCTGGCCCGTACAGCCAAACTACAGCGGTTCCAGAGCGCAATGGATGCAACGGCCGATGCGATATTCCTGATTGATCGCGCCAGTCAGCGCTTTATCGAAGTGAACGCCACAGCCTGCAAACTGTTCGGCTATTCACGGGAAGAGTTTTTCCAACTGGACCCCGCCGAGCTCAGTTCGAACGCCCAACAATTGCTCGGGCGTGAACTGGACGTCATTGTTGCCGGAAGCGCTGCGGACTCCCACGGAGAACTGCTTGCCAGACGCAAGGATGGCTCAGTAGTCACCGTAGAGATGCATTGGCACGCCATTCGATCGGAGGATTCAGTGGTGGTTGTCGGTGTTCTGCGTGACATTACCGAACGCAAACAAGCCGAGCAGCGAATGTATGAACTGGCCCATTACGACACGGTAACGGGGCTTCCCAACCGCACACTGTTTTATGAGACGCTTAATCGGACGTTGGCCCTTGCAGAAGAAAAAGCCATGACCGTCGCTGTGATGTTCATTGATCTGGACCACTTCAAGAACATCAACGATACCATTGGCCATGCGGCTGGCGATGAGTTGCTCAGCCAGTTCAGCGCCAGACTAATGCAATGTGTGCGTGTACGGGATACGGTCGGGCGCCTGGGCGGTGATGAATTCGCCGTGATTCTTTTAACGCCCAGTGGGCCGCATGGTGCGACCGTGGTTACCACAAAAATCCACAACGCACTTTGTACTCCATTCAGCCTGCAGGGGCACGAGGTAACAGTAACGGCAAGTGTCGGTATTACGCTTTATCCCGATGATGCCGACAACACCGATACCCTGATCAAATACGCCGACACCGCGATGTATCAGGCCAAGCAGGCAGGGCGGGATACTTCCCGTTTCTTTACGGCCGAAATGAATACGGGAATGTTGGCCCGGCTCGAGCTGGAAACGGCCCTGCGCCAGGCCATCGAGAACAGGGAGTTTGTGCTGCATTACCAGCCCAAAGTGAATATTACCAGTGGCCATGTGATTGGTCTGGAAGCGCTCCTGCGTTGGGATCGCCCGGGCCACGGGCTGGTATCACCAGGTGCTTTTATACCAATGCTCGAAGACACTGGCATGATCGTGAAGGTAGGGAGCTGGGTCATTGCAGAAGCCTGTAGGCAGCTAGGGGAGTGGAGCCGCGGTGGTGTCGAACCGGTGCAGGTGTCCGTCAACGTGGCCGGTCGCCAGTTTCTTGAAGGCGATCTGGAGGCCGATGTTATTGCCGGATTGGGCGACAACAACATCAGCGGCCACCTTATCGAGCTTGAGCTGACCGAAAGTTCGCTGATGGCTGATTCCGACCGCACCATCTCCACATTGAAAAACCTGAAAAATCTGGGTGTTCAGATATCAATCGACGATTTCGGAACGGGCTACTCAAGCCTGGCTTACCTACGCCGGTTTCCGATCGACAAACTGAAGATCGATATAGCGTTCATACGCAACATCACTACCGTCCCAGATGATGCGGCCATCGCACTGGCCATTATCGGTATGGCGCACAATCTTCAAATGAAAGTGATTGCAGAGGGGGTCGAGACAATTGAGCAACTGGATTATCTCAGGAAACATCAATGCGATCAGTTTCAGGGGTATTATTTCAGCCCGCCGGTGCCTGCATCAGAAACAGAATTTATGCTACGCAGCCCCAAAAGCCTGCATGCTGAAACCGAAATAAAGACAGTTCAGTGTGTGGTGCCACTATCCAGAAACCGGTAACCGACACCGGACTCCGTCTGGATATAATTCTGTTCCGTTGGATCATCGCCAAGCTTCTGCCTGAGCCTGCCGATCAGGATCCGAAGATAATGAGTGTCTCTGGTGTGAGTCGGCCCCCATATATCCTTCAACAGTTGCGACTGGGTGACAATCTTTCCGGATGCCAGCATCAGGACCTTCAGAACCGCGAATTCTTTTGGGGTTAGCCGCACTGGCTCTCCATTCACCGTGATCATTCGCAGGGAAAGGTCGATTTGCAGAGTGCCGTCATCAAATATCGCTGTCGTCTCGGTGGTAGCCCCGTTGCCGCGCCTGTAACTGCGCAGCTGGGTTCTGACCCTTGCCAGCAATTCATCCACACCAAAGGGCTTGGTCACATAATCGTTTGCTCCCAGGTCAAGCGCTTTTACTTTCTCCAGCTCGCGGTCCCGGACTGACAGGATGATAACGGGAACCGAGGACCATTCGCGCAGGGCAGCGAGTACTTCAGCGCCATCCATATCCGGCAGGCCGAGATCCAGAATCACCAGATCGGGCGAGTTTCTGGCACAAAGAACCAGGCCGGTCTGGCCGTTTTCAGCCTCCAGCAATTCGTACCCCTCGGTTTTCAGGCTGATGCGCAGGAAATTCCGGATCTGCGACTCATCGTCGATAATCAGAATACAGGGCTTTTCACGGTCTTGTGTTGCAGCAGTCATTGATATGATTCCCGGTGGGCGTCCTGTTCCCGTGGCTCAACCACGGGAAGCGTAATCTCGATGGTGGCCCCCCGGTTGTTCGGGCCGGGTAGTGCCCGAATCCGCCCGCCATGGGCGGCAACCATACCGTGACAGATTGCCAGCCCAAGGCCGCTGCCATGAGGGCCGCGGTCACCTTCGCCGCCGGTAAAAAACATATCAAACACCTGCTCCCGTTGGTCTTCGGGGATTCCTGGCCCTGCATCGGAAATGGCAATGACGAGCTCATCTCTTACCTTGCGGGCATGAATGCTCAGAGTTGATCCGTCCGGCGCGAATTTGGAGGCATTCTCCAGCACGTTGACCAGCGCCTGCTCGATAAGGGCAGGGTGCACAAAGAGTAACGGCAGATCATCAGCCAGGTCCCGCTCCAACCGGACTTTAGTCATCAGGTTCCTGGTGCGCCTGAGAGCTGACGACAGGATGTCTGTCAGTGCGATCCAGTCTCTTTCAATCTTGAGCGTTCCGTGGCCCAGTTTCGTCATATCAAGCAGGTTGCGGATGTAGCGGTCGAGCCGCTCACCCTCACCAAGAACCGAGTCCAGCAGGCTTTGCCGGTCTTCCTCCGACAACCGGTCCGACATGGATTTCAAGGTACTTGCTGAGCCAATCATGGACGCAAGCGGTGTACGAAGGTCATGGGATATCGATGAAAGCAGGGCAGAGCGCAGCCGTTCGGTTTCCTCGGCAACCTGTGAGGCAGACAGATTAGCGGCCAGTTGGGCCCGAAACCACGCCAGCCCCAGTTGGTGGACATAGACGCCGATGGCAAGGCCACGATAATACTCGGGTGTCACGTCACCCACCTGCAATCCGAGAACGGCATAAACCTCGCCATCCGCCTCAATTGGTTCGAAGCGCCAGGGCAGGCTGTTCAGGATGTCCGAAAATGCGCCGCTGGGTTTTCCGTTGTGCAATGTCCAGTCAACGGCCGAGCAGGCGGATTCATCAAGCGGTTGTTCCGGCCCGCCCCTGGCGACCACCTCAAGCCCACTATTGCCCGGATTTCGCTGGACAATGACGAGTGGTATCTTGAGTTGTTCGTAAAGT
>CAZFPG010000006.1:0-29361 GCA_964521055.1 uncultured Marinobacter sp. | reverse complement strand
AGACCTTGTTGCCGTCAATCTCCCGGCCCTGGAAGAATTGAGCGATGTCTTTCAGCTCTTCCAGCGTGTCGGGCGCGTCCAGGTCGCGACCATATTTTTCCCTGAACTCGGCTTGCAATTCTGGTCGCTCAAACCAGTCGCGGCGATAGGTCCAGCCCACAACGTCACCGAAGGCTGGCAGCGCGTAATAGTTTGGCGTGCCCTTCGGCCACTCGGAGTATCCGGTGACCGTTGCCGGAATAAAATCATCCATTGAAATGTTATTTGCTTCGAAGAAGTCATTCAGCTTTACATAGTGGCCGTTCTCAGCGCCGCCACCTATCCATTGGCTGTCGCCGATCATCAGGTCACAGAGTTGGCCGCCGGAGTTCAGTTCGTTCAGCATCCGGTCAGCGAAGTTGGGCCAGGGTACGAATTCGAAGTTCATGGTGTGGCCGGACTCCCGTTCGAAGTCCCGGCTCAGTTCGATCAGCGCGTTGGCCGGGTCCCAGGAGGCCCAGCAAAGTGTCAGTTCTTCCGCCTGGGCGGTATTGGCGCCAGCTGCAATTGCGAGTGAAGCCACGGTGTAAGTCAGTTTCTTGTTCATTGTTGATGTCCTCACTTGGGCTATCGCGGCTCGTTGGCCGCGAATTGTTATAGTATGTTTTTTAACCTAGTTGAGGTGCGTACCTCATGTCAATAAGTTTTTGAGGTGCGTACGTCAAAAACTTGCGCTATTTTAAAATTCACAGTACAAGTGCCTGAGCTAACGGAATTCCCGGGAAATAAGGACACCATGAGACCGACCACAAAAGACCTGGCGGAAGCAGCAGGCGTAAGCCTTGCCACTGTCGATCGCGTACTGAACGGGCGCCCGGGTGTGCGCAAAAAAACCGTAGATGCGGTTAACGAAGCCATTCAGAAAATCGGGTTTGAGCGGAATCAGGTTGCTGCAACTCTGGCCAGAAAGCGGGGTTATCGGTTCGGATTCGTGTTACCGAAAAAAGGGGATGAATTTCTGAGGGAGATCATCGAAAGGATTCACGAGATTAACAGAGCAGGTCGCGCTGAAATGGTGAGCGTCAAGACCATACGTATTGATGAACAGAATCCGCATAAAGCCGCTGAATCACTTACGCGCCTGAAAGCGGATGAATTCGACGGAATAGCCATTATGGCCCCCGAAACGCCGCAGATACGCGATGCTATTCGACGTATGCGGGAGCGGGGCATTCTAACCATTCCCTTTATTTCAAATCAGCAGAACGATGAGCACGACGTATTTGTAGGCATCGACAACCGTGCAGCCGGAGCTACTGCCGGGCGTCTTATGGGGCGCTTTACACGATCGAACAATGGCGTTGTGGCAGTCATAACGGATACGGTGCAAGCAAGGGACAGTCTGGAAAGACGGCTCGGGTTTGATGATGTAATAAACCGCGAGTTCCCGAGCCTGAGTGTGCTGCCTACACTGGAAACGTATGCCGATCCGGATCGAACACGCAGGGTCATTGAAACCATCATAGCGAATCAACCGGATCTTGTCGGCATTTATATCATGGGTTCGGAAGCGCGGGTTCCGATCGAAGTGATGGGCAAGTTCAAAACGGATAAAGAACTCGTAACCATCGCCCACGAGAGAACACCCTCCACAGTGGATGCTCTCAAAGAGCAAAAGCTGGACGCGCTGGTTGCCCAGAACCCGGGGCATCTGGTTCGCAGTGCCGTTCGGATTCTTCGGGCAAAATGCGAAAACCGGCCGATACTTGCTTCGCAGGAAAAAACACGCATTGAGATATTGCTAGCAGATAATCTCTGAAATGACTTTTTTGCACTTCAATCCGGAGATGAGCCATGACAGACCAGCCATTCCGCTTCCGTTTCCGCGTCCGCTATGGCGAATGCGATGCCCAGAGTGTTGTATTCAATGCCCGCTACGCGGACTACGTGGATATTGCTGTTAACGAATACATCCGTACCCTGTTCGGGAACTACCAGCACCTGCTGGACCAGGACCTGGACATCCAGGTGGTCAGTCTGACAATGAACTACCGGGCGCCGGCGCGGTTTGATGATGTGCTGGAGGCGAGGATAAAGGCAGGGCGTATTGGCAACACCTCGTTTACCCTGCACCTGGAATTCCACCGTTTTGGAGATGACCTGCTGGTGGCGGAAGCTGACATTACTTATGTATTGATCCAGCCATCGGAAATGGCGAAAACGCCAGTGCCGGGCAGGATTCGGGAATTGCTTGAGGCAGGAGCCCCCGGCGTGCTGATCAGTCACGCCGGGGAGCAATAGCAGCAGCCAGGAAGGCCTCAGCCTTCCTGAAGTGCCTGAACCACCGCCTTGGCCGCGCCTTCGGAGGACGCGGGGTTCTGACCGGTGATCAGCTTGCCGTCCACCACGATATGGGGTGCCCAATCGTCACCCTTGGAGTAGGTGGCGGTGTTTTCCTTCAGCATGTCTTCAAGCAGGAAGGGAACAACGCCGCTGAGGCCCACGGCTTCCTCTTCGCTGTTGCTGAAGCCAGTCACTTCGCGACCGCCCACGATGTTCTGTCCCGGCTTGATTTCCACGTTCTTGAACACAGCCGGGGCGTGGCAGACAGCGCCGATAACCTTGTCCTGCTCGTAAGCTGTTTTGATCAGGGCGATGGACTTGTCGTTGTTCACCAGATCCCACAACGGCCCGTGGCCACCCGGATAGAACAGGGCGTCGTACTCATTCATGTCCACATCCGCCAGTTTCTTTGTGCTGGCCAGGGCTTCCCTGGCTTGGGCATCCTGTTGGAAGCGGCGTGTGGTGTCCGTCAATGCATCGTCTTTTTCACTGTTGGGGTCAACGGGCGGTTGGCCGCCTTTCGGGGAGGCAATGGTAATATCCGCACCGGCATCCCTGAACACATAGTAGGGTGCGGTGAACTCTTCCAGCCAGAAGCCGGTTTTATGCCCGGTGTCTCCCATCTGATCGTGCGAGGTAAGAACCATAAGTACTTTCATCCGGTCTGTCCTTCTGATTCGGAAAGTGAATTCAGTATGACTGCCTTCTAAACCTTTTGTTGCGGCGATAGCTTCCTAAATCAACCTTGCTCCCCCTATCGCGTGGTAACTGATGAGGGTGTAGCGGGCCTTCATGTTGATATTTTCAACGAAATTGCACGTGATACCGTGAACCGGCTGGACCTTGATGTCTCTGTGTCGCCCTATCAGGTGCCCCAGAATGATTTGTGGTTCCTGCGGTTGGGAGGAACCGGCAGCGTTCCGGGCTTTCTGAGCAACAGAACGCCAGCCATGCAGCAACCAATCACCGAAACCACAACCGCAGGACCGGCAGGGATATCATGGCTGGCGGACAACCATAGCCCCAGACTGTGTCCGGCAAAGCAGAACCCCGACGCCAACAGAAGCCCATACCCCCGCAGGTGACAGAGCATCAGCGGAGCGGCGATCAGGGTGGCGAACACCACATAGATGCCCGCCATATCCACCGTCACGGTTACCGCCACCGCAAACAGCGGTAAAAACAGCGTTGAGCGAATTCCGGCAGAGGCCGTATTGTGCCAGACCAGAACAACCAGGGTTATGACACCCAGGGGTATCAGCGACAGGCTGGTAACCCAGAGCAGATCGCCGTTCAGAGTTCTGGCGAGTTGCTGTGCCCCGTGGGGATCATTGCTTACCACCAGTGTTGCGAGGCTGGCACCCAGCACATAGAGTGTACCGATCATGGCTTCGCGATAATCGGGCACCAGTTTCAGGATCAGAGAAACCAGTCCCACCGCCAGCAGCGCAAACAGCAAACCGCTGACCGGGATGCCTGCTATGGTGTGGTTTGGCATCAGTGACAGCCCCGCCAGTGATCCCAGGGCCGCCCATTGGGCAATGGCCAAGTCTGCAAACACCACGCCCCGAGCCAGCACACGGTGGCCAAGGGGCACCAGGCTGAGGGCCATCAGCAGGCTGGCTCCCAATGGTGTCAGTACCCAGAACCATTCAGCCATGATCGTTTATCTCCGCTGGCTCGCTCTGATGATATTGCTCCAGGCGATCAATAAGGTGGCTGATTAAAGCAGCAAGGCTGTCTGTTCCCGGTTGGTCGGTTACAGTGCCTGGCAGAACCTCAACAGGAAGGTTGGTCTGCTTCGACAGCCACTGTGCTGGCCGCTCGCCCTGATAGCTGGCAACCAATATGAGCTTCACCCTTGCCAGCGCCGGATCGGACAGTAAGTCGCTCAAATGGGCAGCACTGGGTGGCAGGCCAGGCTTGGGTTCCAGGTCTATCGCCGACTCCACGTCCAGCCAGCGAAGCAGGTAACCAAAGGTGGAATGCTGCACCGCCACTGGCAAGCCTTTCAGATTTTCCGCAGCTTGCCGCCATCGAGCTGTTTCCAGTTTCCAGCGCACCTGCCACTGCCTCTGCCGCAGACGGACAGCGTGCTCATCATCTGGTGCAATTACCACGATGCGATCTGCCAGGGCATCGACAATGACTGGCACCCGGCCCGGATCCAGATGAACGTGAGGGTCACCCTCCGGATGAATGTCGCCCATGCTTCGGTCCACGTGATCGTGGGGCTGGTGCAGGGGCACCTGTTCCGCGGCGAAGAACAGGCCCGGTCTTCCGGGCTGGATGTCACGATTGGAGGCCCGGCTGATCAGTGCCGGCAGCCAACCTGCTTCCAGGGAAGCGCCGGTGCATACGGCCATGTCTGCACGTCGCATGGCTGCAATCAGGCTGGGCCTGGCTTCGATGTAGTGCGGGTCCTGTCGGGCAGTGGTCGCAGTGTGAATGTCCGCGTCCGGAACCAGAGCCCTGACCAGATCGGCCCATTCCGGTTCACAGGCAAAGACATTGAGGGCGGCTTGGGCCGGCATGACTGCCAGCCCAAGCACGGTTCCTGTGACGAGTTGTTTAAAATCCATGGGCACCGTGGGCTCCGAAACTCATCACGTACTGCAGCATCACGGTATTGTCCGCTTCCTCGAACCCGTCGGCTTCCTGGTGGGTGTACTGCAGGCGCACGGTCGAGAAATGCGAATGGGACCAGGCCAGCATCACATCCGTCTCCTTCAGCCTCTGGTCGTCGAAATGATCACCGTGAGCCTCCTTGAGATCTACCTGGCCGTGCCGGACACCAGCAGACCACTGGGGTGCAAACTGGTAGACCGCTGACGCATACCAGCCTTCATGGTTGTCGCCGGATGCTGCATGTTCGTCCAGTTCATCAACGAATAGGTATTCACCGCTGAGAGTCAGTTGCTGCTGGCGATTGTTGCCGCCGGGCGCCCATTTCCACACCACGTCTGCAATATAGAGATTCTCACCGGTGTACTCCGCACCGTGACCATGATCATCGTGTTCTTCTTCATGCTCTTCTTCATGTTCTTCGCCGTGTTCCTCATCATGAAGCTGGCGGTTGTGCAGGTAAGACAAGCCCGCCTGCCAGCTCTGTGAGCGCGAAATATCACCTCCGAAACGGGTATTGACGGTATACACGCCAATGTCTTCGTCACCTTCGGACAATCTGCCTCCGTCAAAGGCCTCCGCCCCAATCTCCCAGTAGAAGGGGGCCGGCACCAGCAGGTTCAGGCGCAAACCGTCGTCAAAATAGTGAGTACCGAGCAGGGCCCGATAGGCGGCGGGCCGCTCGACAAAATCGTCTTCATGCAAGTGGCGGCTATTCAGGTAGCCCACCTGGGAAAGAAACCGGCCGCCACGAACGCTGAGGTTGTAGGGCATGCTGGTGGTTTGCAGGAAGGCCTCCTCAAGCTCCAGCTCGGTTTCGCCCTCATGTTCTTCCAGCACTGCCGTCAGCCGGCCTTCAAACAGATCGTCGATGGGGGATGACAGCGACAGCTCGGTATGACCCAGTCCGAAGCCCTCATCACGGTGCGATAGGGCGGTGGGGTTCTGCTTGTAGTAACCGTCCAGAACAACACTGAGATCCGGGTTCAGTTCGTTGGCCTGAATCGGGCCAAGGGGTATAACCGCCAGGGCAAGAATGCTGGCGCGGGTTTTGGGTATGTTCATAATCGTCCTTAAGTTGTAGAAAAAATGTTATAACGTTGCGTTGGAGGGCCGAAATCAAATCCAGTCCAGAGCCATAATCAGGCGTGTGTGACCACCAGGCGAGGGTGATCTGTGAACAAGGCCGCGGCCTTCATTGCCCTCCCAGGCCTCGCCCTTGAGCAGGCCAACGGCCCCGGTTGGCATACGATTGACCTCCCTGTCTGAAACTGACTGGTCAGGCAAGGGGCCTGCTCTTTCAGGTCTTGTTACCTTTGTTTCCTGCAACCATTCCGTGCCGACACCCTGGTAAGTGCAAAGCAGCCGCACAGGCACCCGGTCGACGTGGAATCGCGGGCACATGGTTCCATTCAGGACATGAAGCCGGAGACCAACGGCGTCCGGTTCAAACAGGCACCGATACATGTCGATGACCTGATTGGCATCGGCCACCCAGGCGTCCGCGCCTTCTATTGTCAGGGCCCACTTGGGCAGGACCAGCGCCGCGCTATCACCTTCCGAAAGGCTGATGAAGCGTTCCATTTGCCCCTCCCAGGCTGTCAACTCTTCCGCAAACCGGGCAATCTGTGGTCGCAATGAACGGTTCCACACGACCATGTTGACTTCATCCCGAAAGATTTCGGTAAGGCAGTCGGCGTGATTGCCCATGACGGCAATCGGTTTGTCCAGTGCGGTTGGTTTGAGGGTCATGAGTCTCGCCCTGTAAGCAATGGGTTGGAAGGAACAAAAGATTGTGACGTCGATTTCATAGTTAATGTTATGTTATAACATATTAAAAGTGAACCCCCGAATTCCTGTATTTGTGGGCCATGGAAGCCAGGAACAGAATTGTGATGAAGCAGACAATGGTGGGGCCACTTGGAGTGTCCATGTGATACGACAGGGCCAGCCCCGCCAGACTGCCGGCGCAACCGATAAAAGCGGCGATTGCCGCCATGGCTTCGGGCGTCCGGCTTAACGGGCGCGCTGTTGCGGCGGGGATGATCAGCATGGCTGCAATCAGCAGCACGCCTACCACCTTGATAGCCACGGCCACGACGATAGCGAGCGAGATGGTGAGGACCAGTTGTTCCCGTTTTGGGGAGACCCTGCTGGCATGGGCCAGGTCCGGGTTGAGCGTCGCCAGCAGCAACGGTTGCCAGCGGTAGGCGATCAGGGCCAGTACCAGGGCGCATCCTCCCCAGATAATGCCAAGATCGAACGGCGTGACGGCCAGGATATCGCCAAACAGGTAGGCCATCAGGTCGAGCCGTATACCGGACTGGAAGGAGACTGCTACCAATCCGAAGGCGAGAGCGGAATGGGCCATCACGCCCAGCAGGGTATCCATGGCATAACCCCGGCCACTCAAGAGGGACACAACAATGGCCATCAGCAGTGAGACAACAAGCACCCCGCCAAAAATCGGTGTTGAAAGCGTGAGAGAAAGAGCCACGCCGAGCATGGCGGCGTGGGCTGTGGCATCTCCAAAGTAGGCCATCCGCCGCCACACAATGAAGCATCCCAGTGGGGCTGCGGCCAGGGCGACACCCACACCGGCCAGGGCCGCCCGTGTCAAAAAGTCATCCAGCATCAGTTCGCATTCTCCAGAATCGGCCTGGACTGCAACCGATGCGGGTAAATGCTGAAGGCGTCTGTGTCCTCCAGGCCAAAGAGTGATTGGTATTCCGGCGTGCCGGTCACGGTTTCCGGCGTTCCCTCGCAGCACACATGGCCGTTCAGGCATATAACCCGGTCGGTGGTGCGCATCACCACATGCAACTCATGGCTGACCAGAAGAATGCCGCAGCCCATAGTCTGGCGTACCTGTTCAATCTGTCGGTAGAAAGCAGCCGATCCGCGCTGGTCGAGGCCCTGGGTTGCTTCATCCAGCAGCAGTAAATCCGGCTTGTTCAGCAGTGCCCTGGCCAGCAACACTCGCTGAAACTGCCCGCCGGAGAGGTCTGTCATCTGTTGTTTTTCGAGACCGGTAGCGCCGGCCTGGTCCAGAGCAACTGAAACCTGCGCTTTGGAATGCTGGTTGGGCAGGGACATAAACCTTGAGACGGTCATAGGCAGGGTGTCATCTATAAACAGCCGTTGGGGTACATAGCCAATGGTCAGGCCCGCAGCTTGATGAACAGAACCAGATTCTGGCTTCACAGCGCCAATCAGGGTCCGCAGCAGCGTTGACTTGCCTGATCCATTCGGGCCGACGATGGTGACAATTTCGCCCCGGGCTACAGACATATCGATATTGTGCAGAACCCGGTGTCCGGCAAGTCGCACCGATAACCCATGGGTTGATACCAGCATTGTGCCAGCTCCTGAAAACGGCGGGTGGTTTGGATGTTATTGATAGAATGTTATAACATAACATTTATAGTGTCACCTCATCGAATGCAGTCGTGCCATCCAAAAGCGGAGAAAACTTATGTTGCGTGTTGTTTTATCACTGTTTTTGCTACCTGCGGTTGCTCTGGCAGGGCCCCCGAAAGTAGCCACAGACATTACGCCTGTGCATTCTCTGGTTGCCAGTGTGATGGAGGGAGTGGGTGCACCGTCATTGTTGATTCAGTCCGGCGCGTCGCCCCACGGCTACTCATTGAGGCCTTCCGAGGCGCAGGCGCTGCAGGAGGCCGATCTGGTGTTCTGGGTAAGCGAAGACCTGACCCCCTGGCTCGAAGGTTCGATTGCCAGCCTTGCAGAAAGCGCCGCCATCATAGAGTTGCTGGAGGCCGAGGGTACTGTGCAACACAGCTTTCGGAGAGGCGCCACCTTTGAGTCCCATGATCGCCATGACGACAAGCACGAGAGCCATCATGACGACCACCACGGGCATCACGACCCGCACGCCTGGCTTGACCCCGAGAATGCCGGGGTATGGCTGGGCCACATTGCCGATGAGCTTGCGGGCCTTGATCCCGCGAATGCCGGGGTTTATCACCGGAACGCTGACGCTGCCAAGAGGCAGTTATCCGAACTACAGATGGAACTGGAAAAGCGAATTGAAGGGTTGCCGCCGGTCAGGTTCCTTGTGTTTCACGACGCCTACCAATATTTCGAGCGTCGATTCGGGTTGGCGGCCCAGGGAGCTATCTCCCTGGGGGATGCCTCGGACCCTAGCCCGGCGCGGATCAGAAAGCTGCGGGATGCCACCGAATCGCTGGATATTCGGTGCGTGTTCACTGAGCCGCAGTATAATCCCGGCCTTGTAGAGAGCGTGTTCGCCCCTACGCAAATCCGGGCAACCCCCGTTATGGACCCACTGGGCGCCCGGTTAAGTCCGGGGCCTGAGCTCTATTCCGAGCTGCTGCGTGATCTGGTGAACAGTGTCGAGGAGTGCGCCGAGGCCGTACCTTTACGGGCATCGGTGCGAGTCTTGCCGCCGGCCTGATGTTTCAGGTCCAGCCATGCCTGAAAGATGCTACTGGCGTTACCGGCTAATTGAGTTGCTGTTCTGCTCATTACACCCGCTCCTGATCGCTGCCATATCTGTTGCAGGGCCCCTCCCGCTCTGGTTTGGGGCCCAGATCCACCAACGTTTTAAAGCCTAGCAGGAAAAATATCGAATGCAAACGATTCTTATTAACATTTTAAGAATTTTTCTGGCATTGTGATGCCGGTGGTCGTTCGCTACCTATCTGTATAGAATCTGGAGATTCGAGGCTACGTTCTTGCGTGGCTTTCCCAAGATCAGGAGGCAGTACCACCATGGCAATCTGGACCCACAGCATCCCCACCCTTGAGCAGATGGTCGAGGGCAGCAAAAACACGGCCGTCGCCACCATGGGTATCGAATTCGTCGAAATCGGCGATGACTACCTGACTGGCCGTATCCCCGTGGACGAGCGTACAGTGCAGCCGTTTGGCATTCTGCATGGGGGCTCTTCGGTGGTGCTGGCAGAAACCCTGGGCAGCATGGCCGCTAACTACTGCCTGCGTAAAGAGAACCAGATTGCGGTAGGGCTGGATATCAATGCCAACCATATTCGTTCGGTCAGCAAGGGCTGGGTCTACGGTACGGCCCGCCCGGTCCATATTGGTGGTACAACGCAGGTGTGGGAAATACGGCTGGAAAACGAAGAAGGCAAGCTCACCTGTATCTCAAGGCTCACCATGGCCGTGATCGACCGGGGCTGAGACCTCAGGTGCCTTGCGATTGAGGATGCCCTGCTCTATGAAGTCCTTCATCACGATACCGTAGCTCTCGTCCGGCACTTCCCGGGCAATCTTGTAGGGTTGCCCGGTGCTGTCCGGCGTCGCTTTCAGCAGGTCCACTTCCCGGAAGGTGGCCAGTGGTTGTTTGTCGGCAGTCCGCACCATAAGGACCCGGGGTTTGAGTTTGCTGGTGTTGTGGGTGGCTACCACAATGCCCACCTCCCCGTTGGTCATCTCCACGATAGAACCTGGCGGATATACGCCGATCATGCGGATAAACTCCACCGCCAGTCCGGCGTCAAACTGGGTGCCCTTGTTACGGTGGATAATCTGCAGTGCCTCCATGGAGGCACGGCCCTTGTCATAAACCCGGGAGCTGGTGATGGCGTCGTAAGTATCCACCAACCCCACGATCTTGGCGAACAACGGAATCTGATGCCCTGACAGGCCTCGAGGGTAGCCTTTTCCATCCATCCGCTCGTGATGTGAGTAGGCAACATCCACCGCCGAGTGGGCGATTCGCGGCAGTGCAGCCAGAACGTCCCGCCCGAAAGTGGTGTGGTTTTTCATCACCGCGAATTCTTCCGGGGTGAGGGCCCCGGGCTTGTTCAGGATCTCATCGTCAATACGCATCTTGCCTACATCATGGAGCAGCCCACACAGGGCAACATTGCGAATTTCTCCTTCCAGCAGGCCCAGGTGCTTGGCAAACGCAGCGGACAGGATCGAAACATTGATGCAGTGCTCGGCAGTGTATTCGTCCTTGTTCTTGATCTTGGTCAGCAGCAACAGGGCGTTGTCGTTTCTCAACACACTGTCCACGCAGTCATCCACTACCTTGTGGATCTGATTCATTTCCAGGGTGCGTCCCAGCCGCAGGCTGGACATGATGTTCTTTGCGGTGGCCCTGGCATCGGTGTAGCTCATTCGCGCCGCAGACATTTCACGGCTGGCGTCGACCTTGTTGACGTAGATGACCTTTCTTTTCGGAACGGAGCCTGGGGCTTGGGAGGCGTCTGTGGCACGCGGTTTGCCCGGTGTTTTGCGCTTGCTCGATGAGGAAGACTCGAAGGCATCCGGCACAACATGCACCTTGCCTTCCACGGTCACCGTTTCGCACTGTCTCTGTACCGCGAGAACATCTTCCTCAGTCTGGAGGATAAAGCCCTGAAGCAGGAAGTCGGTGTCTTCCCACGGCCGGTCCAGACGAATCACATGCATCCCGATCTGCAACCGGGATACAGGGATTTCCGTCTCTATGATGTCCTGGCGGGCCGTGTGCATAATACCGATTCTCGAAACCGTAAATGGCATGCTGGCCAGATGGCATATTGGTCAGACTTTAAGCACCAAGACTAAAGTATGAGTTAATACCGCTTCAGTGTATCGCGTGTTCTCTAAAATATTGTCAAATTCTGTAACGAAAGGCGATATATGTCTTTTAAGCGTAGCAGAAGCCGGTAGTCGTGCCACCCGAAGACGTGCGCCAATGCAGTGGGGTAATCCTATGACCAATATCAAGAACGGCATACCATTGTGGTGGCTGGCGATGGCCGCTGCACTGACGCCGCTGATCACTATTCATGTCACCTTTGCCGTGTCCATACTGGAAGGGCACGTTGCCTGGTGCATTCCTTACTGGGACAGTTGTACCAGTATCAGCCGTACCGGCCGCTACGGCACCAGCTATTTTATCTTCAAGGGCACCATGCTGCCGGCGGCGATTCTCGGCATCCTGTTCTGGTTCCTGAATGGCCGCTGGCTGCTGCAAATGGGCGCCACCAGCCGCGGCAGGCCCTGGATTCCCTGGCTGGGCCTTGTTGCCTGTGTATCTCTGGCGTTTTACACCCTGGCGCTTGGCCATGCGGGAGACGGTTTCAATCTGACCCGCCGGATCGGTGTGGTGCTGTATTTTTCGCTCACTTACATTGCCCAGTTGCTGATCAGTTCGGCGCTGAGGGCCCACCCGAAATGGCACCAGAGCGGTAAGCATCTTTTATGGCTATGTGAGCTGGCGCTGACGGTCGGTATCCTCTCGGTTATCCTGACTGCCGTGGTGCCGGAGATTTACAGCCAGATAGACGATGCCTTCGAGTGGGTACTGGCGTTTCTGATCAACCTGCATGCGGTGTGGATTGCCATACTCTGGAAACGGAGCGGCTTTCGGGCCCGCCTGTGGGCCGAGTAGTGTGGAGGTTGTCTGGCTAAAGCGACATAAGGCCGCGAACCAGGGCCGCCGCTCCCGCCACGGCGGCAATGCCCAGGATGACCGGACGGAGCCCATCGAAAGGCATTCGATTGACCAGCTTTCCGGACAACCAGAAGCCTATCAGTACCCCTGGAAAGGTAACGGCAAACAGTTGCAGTTCCCGCTGCCCCAGATAGCCGGATGCCACCAGGGCGGCAATGCTGAAAAAGCTGGCCACCAGGAAGAAAGCTGACATATTGGCTCGCACCAGTGGCCCCTTCTGGTTCTGATAGATCAGTGCAATCGGTGGCCCGCCAACAGCGGTAATGGTTCCCATATAGGTCGAAGCGGCACCGGCCAGTATGCTATTGCGGGCATTCAGTTCCGGCCGTAAACCAGCCACGCTCAGCACCACACCGATCAGGATCAGGATGCCGAACACCAGTTCGAATCCCTTTGGTGAAATCAGCATCAGGGTGATACCGGCCAGGATCATGCCGGCAACACCGCCGCCTATGGCGAAGCGCACTTCCCGGATCTGCAGTGCACCGCGGTTTCTTGCCACCATAAAAATGGTCAGAACTACGGCGTTGAGCACCAGCGGGGCGGGCACCAGCATGGGGCTGATGAGAAACAGTAACGGTGCCGCCAATGTGCCTATCCCATAACCCGCTACTCCCTGCAGGCAGGAGCCGGCCAGCAGGGCGAGGTTGGCGAGGATAATCTGCAGCAGGGAAAGGTCAGTCACGGTCAGGCTACCCGGAAGAACGAATGAGTGTTGATATCACAGCGGCAGGATAACTGAAACTGTTAAAATCATCCTTTTACCCCGATAGGAAGGATCGCCAGATGGTTGCGGAGGTTACCCCGGAGTATTGTCCCTGTGGCAGTGGCAAACCATACAGCGTCTGCTGCCAGGCTTTCCATCAGGGCAAACCGGCACCGTCACCGGAAAGCCTGATGCGGTCCCGCTACACCGCATTTGTACTGGAACTGGCTGACTACCTGAGATCCACCTGGCACAGCAGTACCCGGCCGCAACACCTTGATATGGCAGGCTCACCCCAGTGGACGTCATTGCAGATACTGTCATCTGCCCAGTCAGGCAACGATGGCGACGTCCACTTTCGTGCGGTTTATCGTGCCGGCAACGGCTGGGGATACCTGGAAGAGAAGTCCTCCTTCGTTCGGGAAGACGACCGTTGGTATTACGTTACTGGAGACACCAGGGAAGGCGCACTCAAACCGGGCAGAAACGACGCCTGCCCCTGTGGTAGTGGCAGAAAATACAAGGCCTGCTGCCTGTGAGGCCTGCGGTTGTCCAGCACAGCGCTCCCTCCAGTCAGTGTGGCCGCTGCGGTTGACTCAGAACTTCACATTTCTCGAAAGCTTCCGCTTTAGTGCTGCCATTGGCATTTTTGTAGGGGGCGAAACAGTCCATGCTTTCCCGGTACCGCCGCAGCTCGTACTCATAGCGTTCCTGTTTCTGCTTATGGGTAGGCCTTTGCGGGAGCGGTGGCGGGCCGGAAGGGACGGAAGTTGCCTGCTGGGCCCGCGCCTCTTCAGACACGTTTTCCCAGCGCGCGTTGGAGTCAGCGGTTGCCTCTGCCGCGTCTCTGATTCTCTGGTTACGCTGCCTGGCTTCTTCAACTGCGTCCTGGTCCGGTTCCAACTTCCCCAGGTTTACAGCCTTTACCTGGTCTTCATACTCAGCGGGTACTCGCTCCCCGAAATGAATGTTGCCGTCATTGTCGACCCATTTATAGATGTCCGCGACAGCCGGGCTCGTGAAAGCCAGAGCGACAGCGACTACGGAAAAGACTGTTTTGGCAGGCATCGTCACACCCTCCCTGTGTTAACCACCTCCAAGTCTAGTGGTCAATGGCGGGCCTGGCAAAATGTCGTACCCAGGGACTACTCATCAAACTTCACAGGCCCCACACGCATACTTCTTCTCATAGCGCTTGTCGGCCCAGTTCTCGTAGATGCGCGCCGCCACGGGATAAATGACAGGCCAGAGCAAAGGTTTGAACAAGAACCCGAAACGGGTGTGGGACCAGGCGCACACTTTGCGCACAAAGGGCACTGGCCATCATAGAACAGAGTGTCCATCAATACCTCCAAGGGTCAGGATTTTATCCCGCAGGCTGGCCTTTTCCGATACCAGGCCCGCTATCAGGTCGTTCAGTCCTGCCACGGGCTCAAGCATGTCCGGTTCGGCGGCGATGCTGTTGCGGAACACGGTCAGCATGTCGATCTGCACGTGCAGGTCCTGAAAATCACCGAATCGTTGCTGGCGGTGCTTCAACTGTTTGAGCAAATTGCTCAAAGGCGGTTTGGCCAGTTCGGCAAGATAGCGTATGCGTTTGAGTCGTTTCCGCAGGCTATGGAACTTATCATCCGGGCTTTGTCTGTTCAGTTCCTGCTCCAACGAGTTGTACTGTGTTATACGCTCGCGCAGCGCCTTCCGGGTGTCTTGGGTCTCCAGTTTTCGGGTGATTTTTTCGAAATGGCGAGATGTGATGAGCCGGTGCCAGCTCTCCATGTCCTTCTGGTATTTTTTGCTGGTCAGTCTCCTGGCGAGCTTGTGGTGTTCAAAGTCCGCCAGGTTGGTGAAATAGTTCCTGGCGCCAGACCGGATCAGCGCCGCCAGGGTATCTTCTTCCAGCTGCCACTGTTCCAGGTCTGCAAGAAAAACGTGCAGGTCCCGGAGCTGGCTGGTGGCCTGGGCATGCCTTTTCAGAACCTTCACGGCTTTGTGTAGGCCAGCGTCACCGCTGATCTCGCTGACGGATTCTGCAACGGCGCGGCTGCGCCGGATGGCGATGCGATACTGGTGAAGGAACTCGTCGTCAAAACCCCGGATAACGCCCGCTTCGAGATCCCGCATACGCCCATGCTGGTGCTGCAGTGCCTCGGGAATATGCCCGGTCAGTGGAACATCGCCACTACCGGGAATCTTTTTGCGTTTGCGGTTGAACTGCTCGTAGCTGACGTCCCTGGGCGTGAGGAACTGCTCCAGCCGGCCCTTGTTTTTCTCCAGCCTGTGCCAGTGTCTGATCGGCAGTGCGATCTGCATGAAAGCACAGGTGGGGAAGCTTTCGGGGGCCTGTTTCAGCAGGTAGCCGGCCAGCTCTTCCAGGGCCGGGTTGTGGCCTATGAGCGTAATGCTGTCTTCGTCTTCCCGGTCCTTTAGCCAGTCAAGAAGTACCTGGTAATTGAAGGTGTAGAACACCGGCGCAATGTGGGTTTCCTTTCGGGCATGCTGCGGTATGAGGCCCTCCAGGGTTTGCTGCGCACGGGTGGCATTGCTGCAGAAAATCGGGCCATCCAGAACACCGGCAGCACGGACGGCCCTGCCCATCGGGCCGATCTGTTTCTGCCCGCGGCTGTTCAGCGGGCGCTCGTGATCACGAAGGCTGTCGTCGGCCCAGCTGGATTTGGCGTGTCGAATCAGATTCAGGTATTTCATCTGCGTCTCTGCAAAAGGCACTTCAGCGCCTTGCTTGATGCTTCGTCGGTCAGGCGTTAGACCTTTAGTCTAAACACGATTCAAGCCACTCAGCTACCAGCCGATAACACGGTAAACAGTAAACGCCGGGAGATTAACAGGTTGGGGTATGTGTTTTTCCAGGATACCCATTGCCTGTTTACGTGTTACGTGCGTTTTACAAACTGGAACACACCCCCGCGCGCGATTGTGGATAATTGCGCAACGAAATCAATATTTCACGGAGTAATACCGAATGACATTACTGAGCCGGCTACGCATTCGTTCCCGTCTTTTGCTGGGAGTACTTGTCCCGGTAGTTATTACGGCGGTAGCCCTTGCCTGGACTACTGTCTCCCAGATTAAAAGCGGGGGCGAGGCCGAGCTTGAGCGACTGGAGGCCAGCCTGCTCGACTCGCGCAAGGAAGGCTTGAAGAGCCTGGTGGATGCTGCTCGCTCAGTGGTCCTTGAAGCCAAGAATGATCCGGATCTGTCAGATGAAGAGGCCCGGGAAGCAGCAAGGAACCGTCTGCGTTCCATCCGTTTTGAAGACGGAAACTATGTGTTTGCCTATACCCGTGGTGTCGATAATCTGGCTTATGCGCCGGATCCTTCCCGGGAGGGGCCAACCACCAATCCGGATGTGCAAAAGCTGATACGGTCACTGTTTGACGCCGCAGAAGCAGATGGTTTTTTTGGCTATGACTGGCCCAACCCCGCTTCGGGTGAGGTCGAACCCAAGGTTTCTTTTGCGACTATCATTCCGGACTGGGACTGGATGATTGGCACTGGGGTTTATGTTACTGATATCGAAGAAAAGATCTCTGAGGCTCGCGCTGACATTGAAGAAGAGATCGCCCAGACCCTTGGCTTTTTTGTGCTGGTTACGGTGGTGGTAGTGATCATTGCACTGCTGATCGGTGTCTTTGTCGGCCGTACCGTCACCAACCCCTTGAACAGGGTTATTGCCCTGATGAAAGACATCGCCGAAGGCGAGGGCGATCTCCGTAAACGCCTGCCTGACGAGGGCAACGACGAACTGGCGGAGCTCGGCCGTCGCTTCAATGCCTTCGTGCTGAAAATCCAGGACACAATCCGTGAAGTGGGCGCCACTACCGATCAGGTTGCCTCCGCTGCCGAGGAACTTAGCCGCGTTGCCACGGAGACCCGGGCATCGGTTCAGGAGCAGGGCTCGGAAACCGACCAGATTGCCTCGGCCATTAACGAAATGGCGGCCACCATTCAGCAGATCTCCGGTAATGCCAATGAGGTGGAGAGCGCTGCTTCCGATGCGGACAAACTGGCCAGGGATGGTGGCGAGACGATTGCCAACGCCCAGTCCTCGGTTAATCAGCTGTCCCAGGAAATTGATGCGAGTTCCACTCGCATCAGCAATCTGGCCGAGAAAACCGACGAAATCACCCAGGTGCTGGACGTTATCCACGCGGTTACCGACCAGACCAACCTGTTGGCGCTCAATGCCGCGATTGAAGCAGCCCGCGCCGGTGAGCATGGCCGTGGTTTCTCGGTGGTTGCCGATGAAGTACGCCAGTTGGCCAAGCGCAGCGCGGAATCCGCCGATCAGATTCGTGGCATGATCGATGGCTTCGTCACGGAATCCCGTGCAGCCGTGGAGCGGATGGATGCCTCCCGCACCCGCTCTACCGAGACCGTCGAGCGGATCAACCATGCCACCGATGCGCTTCGCACTATCGAGAAGTCCGTGGGCCACATTCACGATCAGGTCACCCAGATTGCCACGGCCGCCGAGCAGCAAAGCCAGGTGGCCGAGGAAATCAACCAGAACGTGGTGCGTATTGTGGATGCCGCGCAACGCAGTGATACCGGCGTTACCCAGACCAATGAAGCCAGTCATGAGCTTGCGCGCCTGGGTGAGAGCCTGCGTGACCTGGTGAGTCAGTTCAAGGTATAGGATCCGGCAGGTACTGTTGGTCGGTTGACGATTGGCGTCGGCCGGCCGGCAGGCTATGATGTGCCCGATGATCCAACTCCAATAACAATGGCAACAGGTTCGCTTATGATAACTCTAAGACCCTTCCTGACCTCGCTGGCTCTGATGATGTCTCTAACGAGCACGTCACTGCTGGCTGAAGAAACCTACACCATCCGCCTGGCCGAGACCTGGGGGCCGAATTCCCCGATTCTGGGGGAAACGCCCCGCAGTATGGCAGCCATGGCAGAGAAAATGTCCGGTGGCCGTCTGAAATTCCGTATCGACTCCTCCAATAAACACAAGGCGCCTTTCGGCATCTTCGATATGGTGAAAGCGGGCCAGTATGACATGGGGCATACCGCGTCCTATTACTACAAGGGCTCGATTCCCAATGCCATGTACTTCACCACCGTTCCCTTCGGGATGATAGCGCCCGAGCAGTACGCCTGGTTTTACTACGGTGGCGGCATGGAGCTGATGGAGGAAGTGTACCGCCCTCACGGTTTGCTCTCGTTTCCGGGTGGCAACACCGGTAACCAGATGGGTGGTTGGTTCCGCGAAGAAATCAAGACGGTGGAGGATCTTGATGGCCTGAAAATGCGAACCCCCGGGTTTGCGGGTGAAGTCATGTCCGAGGTGGGTGTGGCTGTCACCAATATTCCCCCCGGAGAGCTCTACAGCGCCCTGGAAAGAGGCACGATCGACGCACTGGAGTGGGTAGGTCCGGCACTCGATTTCCAGATGGGTTTCCACCAGATCGCCAAGTACTACTACTCGGGGTGGCAGGAGCCAGGTGCGGAAGTGCAGTTCCTGATCAACGAGAAAACCTGGAACAAGCTTCCTGGTGAGCTGCAGGAAATCCTGCGGGTGGCCATGCGCACGGCCGCCTATGACATGTACATTCAAAGCACCCATGAAAGTGGTGTCGCCTGGGATCGCATGAAGGAAGACTATCCGGATGTCACCCACAAAACCTTCCCGCCGGAAGTCATTGAGGCGCTCCGCGAAGCCACGGACAAACTGCTGGCAGAAGAAGCGCAAAAGGATGAGTTGGCGAAGGAAATTATCACTTCCCAGCAGGAATACCTGAAACAGGTACGCCAGTGGACCAATATCTCCGATAAGGCTTATCTGAACAGCGTTTCGGGTGATTGAGACAGGCCCGGTTCCCGGACACACATCCCCCGGTGATCAGATTTCCGGGGCTATGTAATCCGGTGCAATGCCGGACTGTGCAATGCAGTCCGGTATGTTCAGACCCTTCAGTGAACCCTCTTCCGTAATCAGCAGAGTTTTCATGCCGGCATTCTGGCCACCCAGGATATCCGTATGCAGGGTGTCTCCGACCATCAATATCTGTTCCGGCGGTATGTCCGCAAAGCGTTCCAGTACCGCCCGGAATGCCGGTGCATAGGGCTTGCCGAAAAACTCCGGGATGACACCACTGGCCTCCCGCACCTGGTGGGCGAAGAAGCCGGGCTCGAGGGTCAGGCAGTCGCCCCGGGGTGCCACCAGGTCAGGGTTGGCGATTTCCAGGGGCCTTGGCTTCTCGCTCAGGCTGGCTTCAAGGGCCGCCTGCATTTCTTCGTTCCAGTCCTCGCTGCTTAGCATGATCAGACCGTCGTAGCCGTCCAGTTCCCGTTTCAGTTGCCGGGTGAACGGTGGCCGCACCGCGTGCCAGCTCACCGGTAATGTGGCCGGCTCTGACTGTTCAGGCGCGATTACGCCCCAGGTTCCTTCCCTGGCTCGGCTGGCGAGGGATTGCTCCAGCAACCATCGGCTGGAGATCAGTTGATCCGGCGTTATATCGAACCCCATTCGCCGGTACTTTTCCACCAGCCTGGGGTGGCTGGCGGTTGCGGCGTTGGAGAGTATCTGAACCTGCCTGCCCGTTCGCTGTAATGTCCGGAATCGCTCTATGGCAGCGGGGAAGGCGCGCGGGCCGGCATTAAGTACACCAAAGGCGTCAAACACGAACGCCTGGAACTGATCGGTCAACGGCGCCAGGTTTTCCAGCAGCTGCGGTTGGGGTTGTTGTTCCGGAGGCAGACCATCCGGCAGCCAGCGCCGGATCTGTTCATATTGCCGGAAAGCCCAGGCCGGGGTGGGGGTGGTACCTTTAAAAGAGGTCGGATGGGTATCGGTCATCCGCCTAGAGTACCGCTTGCCGCACCTTCGGGGAAACACATGCCTGCGCATGTAATGCTTGTGTTTCTCAACGTCTTGGGGGAGTTTAATAACGCGGGTGTTCTATAATGCACGCAGTGTATCCTCAAGCGACAGGTGCCGTTATTGTATGCAGATGTTGCCCCTTTCAAAGGCCGGAAGCCTGCTCCTCTTGTTCATTCTGTACTTTTTCGGGACACAATCGGCTTTTGCCGCGGTTGACCTCAATGAGGGCTGGGAATATCGCTGGGGTGATTCTCCATTTGATACTGACGGCGTTCCGGAATGGGTGCGAGCGGATGAGCCGGAGCAGTGGCAGGCCATCGGCTTCCCCTCCAACCCGCCGGGCCGAAACGGTCGTGAAAACGTCTGGTACCGCATTGCCCTGCCAGAAGGCGAATGGCAGGAGCCAGTGCTTTACATATTCAGTGTGGACCTGATCGTCCAGGTCTGGCTGGATGGCGAGAACATCTACCAGTACGGAACGTTCGACGATGAGGGCAGGGGACGCTTCGAAGGCTGGCCGTGGCATGCGATTCCGCTGCCGGCCAATTTCGAAGGCAAGCCGATCTATTTCCGCATCTTTTCGGATTACACCGATATAGGCCTGTGGGGCGAGGTGTCCATTATGGACCGTCCCGACCTTACCCTTTTCATACTGGAAAACTCTCTTGAAGCCCTGGTTATTGCTGGTTTTTCCGCGCTGATCGCCTTGCTGGCCCTGATATTTGCCCTTCTCCAGACCGAGAAGAAGAGCTTTGGCAGCATTGCCCTGTTTTCCCTGTCGTCTGCCCTTTTACTGCTTTCCGAGAGCCAGGCCAGCCAGCTGTTATGGGACGCTCCGCTGGTCTGGGATTATCTGGCAGCCGGCTCCTACTACCTGTTACCGGTGGCCATGGCATTGCTGCTAGAGCAATGGTTTACGGATCATCGCCCATGGTTGATCAACCTGGTCTGGAAGATACACCTGGTGTATGCGGTTGGGGCCATCGCATTGGCATTGGCGGGCGTTGTTGACCTGTCCTCTACATTCCCCCCGGCCGACGCACTGTTATTGGCGTCACTTGTTACGATCACGATCGTAGTTGCAAGGCGCTTTCGTCACTTGCGGATTGAGCAGCAGGTCATACTCGCCGCCTACGGCGTATTCTGCAGCCTGCTGGTGATGGATATGGCGGTCGCTCATGGTTTCCTGCCCTGGACGCGCGTACCGGTCAGCTGGGGCACACTGGTATTCTCACTGGCGGTGGTGCTGATTTCACTGTGGCATTACGCCCGTACGCAGCAGGCACTGCACCGGTTGAACCTGTCTCTTGAGCAGCAGGTTGCCGAGCGAACCAAAAAAGCAGAGGCATTGGCTCGCATGGAGCAGGCCAGGGTCCGGTTGCTGACATTTGAGAATGAGAAAACCCGGGTCCTCAATGACATTATCGCGGAGTTACAGGACTGCATCGCCCTGAACCAGACTTTTCCTGTTCTGGAACGACGGCTTCCTGACCTCTGCAGCCCGCTGAGAGGGAAACTTTACCAAAGAGTTGATGACGGACGGGCTTATGCGCTGGTAACCCGGTGGGGTTACGCAGGAGAGCCGGAATCGCCTGCCCGCATTGAAACGCCTGATGGCCCGCCCCCGCAAAATGAGATTCCTGCCCGCTACAGTGTCGAACCCGGCCAACCCCGGGCCGAGTGGGAAAATGGGATAGAGGATTCCTTGTGCCTTTGGATCAATATCCAGTCGGCAACGGAAGGGCAAATTACCCTGGCGTTGTTGTTTGTGGAAGTGCCGGAAGAGTTTGCGGGAGATAGCATTGATTACGGCGCTGCCAGGCTTTTCCAGGCATTGAGCCAGGGGCTCCAGAAAATCGGTATCGCACTTTCAAGCATTGTCCTGCGGGAAGAGCTGCACAAGTACTCATACGAAGACGCGCTTACCGGGCTGAAAAACCGCCGTTACTTTGACCAGCTGCTCGAGCATGAGTCTGCCGGGGCGCTTCGTGGTGATCAGCCCCTGTCCCTGTTGATTGTGGATATTGATCATTTCAAACAGTTCAATGATACCCATGGCCACGAGGCCGGCGATTCGGCGCTAAAAGCCGTGGCTGGCATGCTGGCCAGGCATTTTCGCGACAGCGATGTGGTGTGTCGCTTTGGCGGTGAGGAGTTTGTCATCATTATGGCGGGCTCCAGCCGCCTTGCCGCCTACAACAAGGCAAACGAACTCGCCCGGGCTATTCGCTCGATGCAGGTAACGCATGGCGCCTCCAACCTGGGCCATGTCACCATCTCGGTGGGCGTGGCAAGTTGGCCCGAATCCAGCGATTCTCCCGACAACCTGCTGGGCCTTGCAGACCAGGCGCTATACCGGGCGAAGGCGAGTGGTCGGGACAGGGTCGAGATCTTCTAGGCTTCCCCGGGCACTAGTGCCAGATATTGCTATCGATCTTCTCGTGCAGCTCTGGGTAGTCCTTTGACTTGAAGTGCGGTACCTCGCCCTGTTTGCGCTGTCCAAGGTAGTCTTTGGTCAGCTTCACAACGGTGCTGGAAAGCATCACGATCGCAATCAGGTTAATAGTGGCCATCAGGCCCATGGAGGCGTCGGCGGCGTTGAAGACCGTCACCACTGCTTCATAACCTCCCCAGACTACCATCCCCAGCACTGCTGTGCGCAGCAGGGTAATGGCAATGTTATTGTCGCCACCCAGATGTATCAGCGCATTTTCTGCGTAGGTGTAGTTGGCGACGATGGAAGTAAACGCAAAGAACAGGATGGCGATAGCAATAAAGTAGGCACCGGCCTCACCAATATGGCTTTGCATGGCATCCTGGGTAAGCTGGGTTCCGGTTATGCCGGAGCCTGGTTCCATAACGCCGGACAGCAGAATCATGACGGCGGTGGCGGTACAGATAATGATGGTATCGACAAAAACACCGAATGCCTGAACCAGCCCCTGGGACGAGGGGTGATGAGGCGCTGGTGTGGCGGTTGCCGCGATATTGGGGGCAGAGCCCATGCCGGCTTCGTTGGAAAACAGGCCACGCTTGATGCCGTTCAGCATCGCGGCGGTAATGGAGCCCGCCGCGCCACCGGCGGCTTCCTCCAGCCCAAACGCGCTCTTCACAATGGTGAGCAGTACGCCCGGCACTTCCGTGATATTGATAGCCATGATCACCAGGGCGATCAGCACGTAGATGCCAGCCATTAGTGGCACCACCAGTTCAGCAAAGCGGACAATCGAGCGAAGGCCGCCAAAAATAACAACACCCGCCAGCACCGCAATGATAATGCCGACCCATAGCTTGGGTACGCCAAATGCGCCCTCCATGGCATCGGCAATGGAATTGGCTTGCACGGCGTTGAAAACCAGCCCGAAGGAGATAATCAGGCAGACAGCAAAGATGCTGCCGGCCCAGGGAGCCTTGAGGCCTTTGGTGATATAGACCGCTGGGCCGCCCCGGTATTGCCCTTTGCCGTCGCGCACCTTGTAAAGCTGCGCAAGCGTACTCTCAGCGTAGCCGGTTGCCATGCCCACCAGGGCAACCATCCACATCCAGAAGATGGCTCCGGCGCCACCGAGGTAGAGCGCAACCGCCACACCGGCCAGGTTGCCGGTTCCCACGCGGGACGCGAGGCTGGTGCACAAGGCCTGGAACGGGGAAATGCCATGTTCATCGCTCTCCCGTGAGCCCCGGATAGCGCGGATCATTTCGCCAAAGTTGACGAATTGCAGGAATCCCAGGCGAATGGTGAAAAAGACACCAACGCCTAGAAGACCGTAAACCAGAACATAGCCCCAGAGAATGGAGTTCAGGAAATCGACGATAGCAGTCATAGTTTGTCCTTAAACTGGTGTGCTTAAGCTGTCCTCCTCAAACCACGAGGACCGGGCACTTGGCACGGGAGGCCACGCGGTGGGAAACACTGCCGAGCAGTATGCCGTCTTTGTCACTGTGGGTGCCCCGGGTACCAACCACAATCAGGTCCACACCCTTATCCTCGGCAAACTTGACGATCACACTTGAGGGGCGCCCGGCCTTAACAAACCCTCGGACTTTCACGGCACCCTTTTCCTTTGCCGTCTCTTTGGCGTGGTTGACGATCCCCTTTGCATATTCCGCTAGCGCCTTGTCCGGGATGTCCATGCCCTCGGGGCGCCCTATGGACAAGGATGCCTCGAACAGGCTGTGGTGCTTGTAGACGCAAATCAGATAGATTTCAGTCTCCATGAGCTTTTGCAGTTCAATGGCCCTGTCCATGGCCTTGAAGGAGGACTTGGAACCGTCAACGGCCACCAGGATCTTTTTAAACATAATCTTCTCCCTGAAGTTTGTCTCTGGCGCATTCAGCGGAACGCCACGTCACGCAGGAACAGCGCAATCTGCGGGAAGGCGATGATAAGCCCTGCTGCTGCCACCAGCATGAAGACAAACGGTGGGGTACCACGGATCACCTCCCAGTAGGGACGTTTGAAGATGGCTATGGCCGTAAATATGTCACAACCAAAGGGCGGCGTTGCCGAGCCGATGGCCACCTGCAGGGTGATCAGCACGCCGACAAGAACCGGATCGAGGCCCGTGGCCTGGATTGCCGGCGCGAAGATGGGTGTCAGCACCAGTATGACCACAATCGGGTCCACGAACATACAGGCGATGAAGAAGGCGACACAGATGGCAATCAGCACACCCACCGGGCCTGCCTCATTGACACCGACGGCCTCCAGAATGGTCTGTGGAATCTGTGCAAAGGAGATAATCCATGAAAAACCGTTGCCGACCGCGACCAGTATGAAGACCACGGCGGTAATCAGGCCGGTGGATTTGGCGATGCGGTAGATGTCGGGCAACTTCAGAGAGCGGAACACGACAAATTCAAGCAGAAAGGCATAGAGCACGCACACGGCAGCGGCTTCGGTGGGGCTGAAAATACCGCCGTAGATGCCGCCTACAATAATAACCGGGAAGAACAGCGGCCACAGAGCCTCGCGGACGGCGACCCCACGCTCTCGCCAGCCGGCCTTGTCCTCGGTGGGAACCTTGTTGACGTGAGCATAGATCAGGCAATAAATGGAAAACATCACCAGAATCATGATGCCCGGGCCAATCCCGGCAATGAACAGCTCGGCAATCGATGTCTCGGAAATAACCCCGTAAATAATAAAACCGATACTGGGGGGGATCAGAAAGGCAATGTCACTGGCATTGATGATCAGCGCCAGTGAAAAGGAGTCGGAATAGCCCGCCTTGAGCAGTTTCGGCCGCAGGGGGGAGCCAACAGCGACCACCGTTGCCTGGGTGGACCCTGATACGGCGCCGAACAGGGTACAGGACGTGGCCGTACTGATGGCCAGGCCGCCCTTGATATGGCCAATGAAGGCCATGACCATGTGGATGAGACGGTCGGCGGACTGGCCCCGGGTCATCACATCGGCTGCCAGTATGAACATTGGAACAGCGATCAGGGATGCAGGGCGAATCCCGCCCATCATCTGCTGAATAAAGGTTTCCATTTGCCCGAAGCCGTCGAACATCATCACAAAGCCGACGACGGCAGCGGTGATCAGGGGGACCATCATCGGGAAGCCCAGTAACAGCAGCCCGATCATGATCAGCATGAGAGTTGTCGCCATGAGCGTATCCTTCCTCTACTTGTACCGGACTGGTGCCGGTTCAGACTTCCGATTCGGTATCAGCGTAGCCGTCGACCACACCCGTCGACAGGTAGACATCTTCGCTGGTGAAGTTCTTTATGCCGGTCAGTAAATACTGGATGCCGGTAACGGCAAAGCCGATGGGTACCCAGACATAGATAATCCAGATAGGAATGCTCAGCGCAGGGAGAATTCGCCCGCGGTCATAGAGCGTATCGATGTAGCCGATGGAGTAATAACACAGGAAAAACATAGCCGCGGAGGTAAAAAAGGCGATTATGATCATCAGGATCTTGCGCCCCAGGACGGGAAGCATGTCGTAGATGGCAGACATACGGATATGGCGGCCATGCCGCGCGGCGTAACCGATGCCCGCGAAAGTAATCATTACAATCAGAATACGGTTGACTTCACCGGAAAAAAACAGGCCCTTGCCAAACCCGAAACGCATGATGACGTTCACGCAGGTATTGATGGCCATCAGTATTACACCCATGGCCAGTATCACAGCTTCGGCCTTGGCGATGACTTCATCAATGGTTCCCAGAAAACCGGGCAGGCCGGACTCAAACGTTCCGGTATCGTCCTCATCCAGTTTTGCAGCGGTATCGTCCGGGGTGTTCTCTGACATGGTTAGCGCTCCAGCACGATCAGCCTCGTTCAGGTCGCCGGGGATTATTGTACTGGGCCGGCGGAGGCTTGTTAGAACGAAAACAGGCCGGGGAACCCCGGCCTGTCGTTACAGTCAGTTAGAAGTTACCATTTCCAGGTCTTCCTTGAACTGTTCGAGCAGTTCCTTGCCGCGCTCGCCGGTCATATCGATGAACTCCTCTTCAACCTGAGGAGCGCGCTCGCGGAACGCCTCGATCTGTTCCTCGTTGAGGCGGGTCACGGTCACTTCGTCACTGGCCTCTTCAATCTTGGCAAGTGCTTCGTCAGCCAGGCCGTCGATGTGATCAAGGATTTCATCGTAGGCATGGTCTGCTGCCTTGCGAATCAGCTCCTGGTCTTCGTCGGACAGGCCATCGAAGAAGTCCTTGTTGGCCATCATGGCGGTGGTGAACCAGCCGTGACCTGTGAAGATCAGGTTCGGGGATACCTCGTACAGACCACCAGACTCGATCCAGAAGATCGGGTTTTCCTGGCCCTGGATCATGTTGGTCTGCAGGGCGCCGTACACTTCGCCCCAGGGCAGCGGGGTGGGTGTGGCACCGAAGGCATCGTAGGTTTCCGACAACAGCGGGTTGGTCATAACCCGGATTTTCTTGTTGTTGAAGTCTTCAGGGCTGGTGGCTTTCTCGTCCAGGGTTACAACCATTTCGCCCTCAGGGTACATCTTCAGCAGTTCAAGACCCTTCTCGGCATACAGCTCCGGGAAGTCCTCGTTGATTGCCTTGCTCTTGTTGAAGAACTCAATCACGGTTTCCATGTCGGTGGGCAGCAGGTAAGGAATGAAGAAAATCTGCGCCTCCGGAATCAGGGAACCGGTAAAACCGGGGGACTGGTTAACGAAGTTCAGAATACCTGCCTGGGTCTGTTCCATGATGTCATCAGACTCACCCAGCTCGCCAAAGCGGAAAACCTTTACGGAGTGGTCTGAATTTTCCTCGATGTATTCCTTGAAGTCGTAAGCGAACACATCCTGGACATCACCCTCGTATTCTTCGTGTGCGTAACGCCATTCTGCCGCAGAAATGGAATTGGCTGCAGTCATGCCTGCAAAGGCCAACGCTGAAATGCCGGCCAGTTTTTTGAACTTGCTCAAGCTACTCATCGTGTCGTCTCCGTTTTATTTTTTGCTGCAAATTATTGTTACATTAGTAAAGACTGGCAAAACAATGCTGTTTTCGCAAGAAAATGAGTGAATAGATTTTCAGGAATCGCCAGCTGCGGGCCGATTACGGTAAATATTCGGAATCAAAGGACTAATAAGGCGGACGCGCACGGAAACAGTGCGGAATCTGATCCTGAGGCTCCGGATACATGCGCGCACCCGGAGCCTGGATTTGAATTGGATGATCCGCCTTTCATTCCATATGGTTTTTTCGGTGTTGTGATAGGCTTTCCTTTCTTACCCCGGACGACCACGCAGAGCAGCTATGCCAGCGACACCAATCATTGAGCCCGGCTTTCACGCCATCCACGCCAATCATCTGGAAGACCTGCGTCGGGCCGTGGTCTGGATCTGTCGGAACAGCCCGCTGCCGCCGCTGGAAAGCGAAACCTTCCTGGTGCAGAGCAATGGCATTGCCCAGTGGCTGAAGCTCGCCCTGGCGGAAGATCCGTCCGATGCCGGTGATGGCGGCGGTGATAGTGGTGGAATGGACATTGCCGCAGGCATGGATTTCCTGTTTCCTGCCCGCTTTATCTGGCAGGCCTATCGGGCGGTGCTGACGACCGCCGGTGTGCCGGAGCAGTCCCCCTTCGACAAGTCCCGTCTGGTCTGGCGCCTGTTTCGTCTGCTGCCGGACCTGATTGCGGATGACGACGTGTTTGCGCCGTTACAACGATTCATGGCCGGGGCCGATACCGAAACCCGCCGTTACCAGCTGGCCGGCAAGATTGCGGATCTGTTCGACCAGTACCAGGTGTTCCGCGCCGATTGGCTGGCCGACTGGGAGACGGGGCACGATCGGTTGCAGATGGCCCGGGGCGAATACCGGGAGCTGACTGACGAGTTACGCTGGCAGCCGGTACTCTGGCGTAAACTGGTTGCGGATGTCGGTGAGCTTGCCGGTACAAGTCGTTCACGAATCCATACCCGCTTTATGGAAGAGGGCCAGAAACTGACGGCTGTGGACCGACCGGCCGACCTGCCCCGGCGCATTGTGGTGTTTGGCGTTTCCTCGCTGCCAAAGCAGGCACTGGAAGCGTTATCGATCCTCAGCCGGGTCAGCCAGGTGGTGCTCTGTGTCCATAACCCCAGTGAATACTACTGGGCCGATATCATCAGCGACCGGGATCTTCTAAACGCCGATCGCAAGCGGGGGCTGGCCCACCCGAAACTGGCACAGCTGACCGACCCTGACGATCTGCACCAGCATGCCAATCCCCTGCTGGCAGCCTGGGGCAAGCAGGGCCGGGACTACATCCGCCTGCTGGATGAATTTGATGACCCCGCCAATTACCAGGGCCGTATTGCCACGCCGGACGGGCGCATCGATATTTTTACGCCCCATGGCAAACCGGAAAAGCCCGCGGTTCTGCACCAGATCCAGAATGATATCCGCACGCTGACGTCACAATCGGAGATGTTGGGGCAGGTGCGCATTCTGGACCCGTACCAGGACGATTCCGTGGTGTTCCACAATGCCCACAGCCCCCAGCGGGAAGTAGAGATTCTCCACGACCAGTTGCTGGCAGCGTTCAATAGCAACCCGGAACTGCGCCCCCGGGATGTCATCGTTATGGTGCCGGATGTGGATACCTACGCGCCCCATATCCAGGCGGTGTTCGGGCGCTATCCGACATCCTCTCCTCGCTGTATTCCGTTCACCATTTCCGATCAGGGCCAGCGCCACCGTCAGCCGGTGCTGATTGCGCTGGATACCCTGATGGCCTTGCCGGAAAGCCGCTTTGGCGTCAGCGAAATCATCAGCCTGCTGGAAGTGCCGTCCGTACGGAGCCGGTTTGGTATTGCCGAGGGCGATCTGCCGCTGGTGCGCCAATGGGTGGAGGGCGCCAGTATTCGCTGGGGGCTGCACGGCGACCACCGCAGCAGTCTAGATCTGCCTGATGGTCTGGAACGCAACACCTGGCAGGCTGGCCT